>DWXK01000010.1 GCA_019119205.1 Candidatus Mediterraneibacter intestinavium | reverse complement strand
GCAGTCGAGAAATTCTTTCTGCTGCTGATCATTCCATTTCATCCAGACAGACCACAGTTTTTCACTTTCCGAGATCTCTCTGAGGACTGCCTCCCGGGTACGGATCTCCGGGAAACATTGCTGCAGTACATTTGCCATACACATTTCCTCCTCTGTGCCTGGTACATCAAATAAATGATGTCCTTTTCATTTTTTCTGTTTGCATTGTTCCGTTCATCATCGGGTAGTCGCTTCGAAGAGAAGCCCGAAAATGAGAAGCCTTGCGGCTGTGATGACCAAGCGGCAAGAACGCCGCCGATATCGTTTTTTAAGAATAGCACAGTCTGTAAAAAAATACAATCGCTAAATAAACCCGAGAAAAAGGACCCACACATCTTCTTCGATGTGTCAGTCCTTTCTCTCCGGCCTTTCAGCCTGTCCGTTATTTTTCCTCTTCCTCTGCCTCCGGCATCCTGCCGTAAAGCTTTGTCACCCTTGCGATCTCCTTCACGACATCGTCCGAGAACTCTTTTTTCTTCATCCTCCAGGTCCAGTTTCCTCCCAGGGTGGACGGCGTATTGATCCTCGCCTCGCTCCCCAGGTTCAGATGGTCCTGCATCGGGATCACACACAGATCCGCCACGCTGCTCATCGCCATTGCGATAAAGTCATGCACCAGCGAGTCCTCATCCAGTCTCGGCTTGCACATATATTCCTTTGAAAAGTCCCTCGCTGCTTTTCCCACCTCATGATACCATCCTCTTGTCGTATCATTGTCGTGGGTCCCCGTGTATACGACACAGTTTGTCGGATAGGTGTGGGGCAGATAGTTGGAGGATTCCCTTGCGTCAAACGCAAACTGGAGCACTTTCATTCCCGGGAATCCGCTGTCTTTTAAGAGTTTCAGCACGCTGGGCGTCAGGAATCCCAGGTCCTCCGCGATGATCTCCGGTCTGCCGAGTTTTGCCTCGATGGCGCGGAACAGATCCATCCCCGGTCCCGGCATCCACTTTCCGTTTACCGCTGTCTCATCGCCGTAGGGGATCGCGTAATACTCGTCAAAGCCGCGGAAATGATCGATCCTCACAACGTCATACAGTTTCAGGCAGTAGTCGATGCGGCGGATCCACCACTCATATCCGGTCTCCTTATGGTACTCCCAGTTGTAGAGCGGATTGCCCCAGAGCTGCCCTGTCGCAGAAAACGCATCCGGCGGGCATCCTGCCACCCCGGTCGGGTTATTCTCCTCGTCAAACTGAAACAGTTCCGGAGACGCCCATGTATCTGCGCTGTCGAACGCCACGTAGATCGGGATGTCTCCGATGATCTTCACACCCTGCTCATTGGCATATGCATGAAGTTTTTTCCACTGTTTATCAAACTCATACTGCTGGAAACGGTAGAAATCAATCTCTTCTGACAGTTCTTCTCTCGCCTCTGCAAGAGCAACTTCCTCCCTGTCGCGCAGCGGCGCCTCCCACTCTTTCCAGCTCACACCGTCATTTCTGTCCTTGATCGCCATATAGAGGGCATAATCCTCCAGCCAGTAAGCGTTTTCTTTTACGAAGCTTTCATAATCCCCGTTTTTCTCAAACCTGTCATACGCCTTTTTCAGCACTTTGAAGCGGGAACGGTAGATCTTCTCGTAGTCGATCTCATCTTCTCTGTCTCCGAAGTCACACGCTTTGCATTCTTTCTTCGTCAGAAGCCCCTCTTGGATCAGCGTCTTCAGATCGATAAAGTAAGGATTTCCGGCAAACGTGGAGAATGACTGGTACGGTGAATCACCGTATCCGGTCGGTCCCAGGGGCAGGATCTGCCAGTAACTCTGTCCTGCTGCTTTCAGTTTATCAACAAACTTGTACGCCTCTTTGGAAAAACATCCGATCCCGTATCTAGACGGAAGTGAAAATACGGGCATTAAAATTCCACTTGCTCTCTTCATTTTTTTCTCCTTTTCAGGAATACCCCCGGCATATCTGCCGGAGGTCTCCCGATGATCTCAGTTTATAGCATTGTCTTACAGGTGCCAGATATCGTTGTTGTACTCTTCGATCGTTCTGTCAGATGAGAAGAATCCTGCCTTCGCGATATTCGTGAGCATCATCTTAGCCCATGCTTTTCTGTCTGCGTAAGCCGTAAGAGCTTTCTCCTTTGTCTCCTTGTAGGAATCAAAGTCGAGCAGCGTCATGAACCAGTCTTTGCCGATCAGTTCTTTCTGCAGGCGCTCCAGGTTCTCTTTCTGTCCCACTTCCAGCATCTCATCGCTTGTGATGAAATCGATCGCTGCTTTGATCGCCGGATTGTTCTCATAATAGTCTTTTGCCACGTAGTCTGCCTTTGCATAGTGCTCGATGACCTCGTCGCTGGATGCGCCGAACACGAAGATATTGTCATCGCCCACAGCTTCGTGGATCTCTACGTTCGCTCCGTCCTCTGTTCCCAGTGTCACCGCGCCGTTGAGCATGAACTTCATGTTTCCTGTTCCGCTGGCTTCTTTGGAAGCAAGGGAGATCTGTTCGGAGATGTCGCATGCCGGGATCAGTTTTCCTGCCTTCGTCACATTGTAGTTCTCAACCATGACAACTTTGAGATATTTGTTTACCTCCGGGTCATTGTTGATGATCTCCTGCAGGCAGAGGATCAGGTGGATGATATCCTTTGCGATCACATATGCCGGAGCTGCCTTTGCGCCGAAGATCGCGGTCACCGGAGCCGCCGGGATCTTTCCTGCCTTGATCTCAAGGTATTTGTCGATAATGTAGAGTGCGTTGAGCTGCTGACGTTTGTACTCGTGGAGACGTTTTACCTGGATATCAAAGATCGTATCCGCACTGATATCAATGTCCTGCGTCTCTTTCAGGTAAGCGCACAGCGCCTCTTTATTTTTGTGTTTGATCTCAAGGAGCTTTTCAAGTACAGCGTCATCATCTTTGTACTCAAGCAGTTTTTCGAGCTCTGTCGCATCCTTCTTATATCCTTCCCCGATCAGGCTGTCGATGTAGTCTGTCAGGAGCGGATTGCAGTGGATCAGCCAGCGGCGGAATGTGATGCCGTTCGTCTTGTTGTTGAACTTCTCCGGATAGATCCTGTAGAAATTGTTCAGCTCGGAATTTTTCAGGATCTCCGTATGGAGAGCGGCAACACCGTTCACGCTGAATCCGTAGTGGATATCGATATGAGCCATGTGTACCGTATCGTTTCTGTCGATCACGGCAACGCTCTCATCGTCGTATTTTCTTCTCACCTTATCGTCCAGCACCTCGATGATCGGCATGAGCTGCGGAACAACTTTTTTCAGGTAGTGTACCGGCCATTTCTCAAGCGCCTCAGCAAGGATCGTATGGTTTGTGTAAGCACATGTCCTGGATACCACATCAATGGCGTCGTCCATCTCCATTCCGCGCTGCACGAGCAGACGGATCAGTTCCGGGATCACCATAGTCGGGTGTGTATCGTTGATCTGGATCACCGCATAATCCGGCAGATCATACAGATCGCATCCCTTTGCAGTGCACTCGTCAAGAATGAGCTGAGCGCCCGCGCTGACCATAAAATACTGCTGATAGATACGGAGCAGCCTTCCCTGCTCGTCGCTGTCATCCGGATAGAGGAACAGAGTCAGGTTCTTCTCAATGTCCTCTTTATTGAAATCAATTCCATCCTCCACGATGGTCTCGTCAACAGAATCAAGATCAAACAGGTGCAGTTTATTTGTCTTGTTATTGTATCCTGTCACTTCTACGTCATACATCCTCGCGTTGACTCTCAGTCCCCTGAAGTCTACCGGGTATGTCACCTCTGTTTTCTTCAGCCATGATCTCTCCTCGATCCACGGGTTCGGAGTCTCTTTCTGAAGATGGTTCTCAAACTCCTGCTTGAACAGTCCGAGGTGGTAGTTCAGACCAACGCCGTCTCCCGCAAGCCCGAGTGTTGCGATAGAGTCGAGGAAACATGCTGCAAGACGTCCCAGTCCGCCGTTTCCAAGTGACGGTTCCGGTTCTGCCTCCTCGATCTGGGCGATATCTTTTCCATTCGCCTCCAGGATCTCTTTTACTTCTTTATAGATGCCAAGATTGATCATATTGTTGGAAAGAAGTTTTCCGATAAGGAACTCTGCAGAGATATAGTAAAGCTTTTTTTTGCTGTCTGTGCGTTCCTTCTCCGCTGCCATCTCCTGCACGATCGTCATGAGCGCGTGATAGATCTCCTCATTTGATGCCTGTGCGATCTCTTTTCCAAGGATCTCTGTTAACTTTTCCTGAATGTTCATGGTGCTTCTCCTTTCAAAACCATTCCTATTCGTTTCTTTCTATACTGCATTGTAGTACTCTTTTTGTGATATTTCTTGCAAAATACTTTCATTTTATTGTACAATACTATCATTATCATAAATCTGGTCTGTCAATCCCTGCAATATGCCGCACTCAGATATAAAACGGAGAGCCCCCTGACCAGATCCCCTGAAAGGAGACGGAACGCACCATGAACCTCAACGAGTACCAGAACTATCACGAGACAAAAACCCACACTGCCGCGGACTTTCCTTACACCACTTATCTATGCTCGATCCCGCTTGATTTCACCCAGGTCCCGACCCATTGGCATTCTGAGATCGAACTGATCGTCATCAAGAAAGGACGTGGAAAGGTCTCAGTGGATTTCCAGCGCGAGGATGTGTCCGCCGGCGACATTGTCTTCATCCGTCCCGGTCAGCTCCATTCCATCGAACAGGAGCCAGGGCGCTCCATGGAGTACGAAAATATCATTTTAAAACCGGACCTCCTCATGTCAGGAGCAAACGACCTGTGTGCAGTCCGTTTCATCACACCGCTCATGACCGGGAGGCTTCCCGTTGACACTTTCATCACGCCCGCCCTCTCTTACTATAAGGATACATCTGACTTCATCCGCCAGATCGACCTTCTCTGTGGGACGACTCCCGAAGGGTACCAGCTCGCAGTAAAGGGATATCTCTTTCAGTTCATCTTCCTTCTGATCTCCAACCGGCTGAAGGATGAGACAGAGCCTGCCATCCAGTCAAAAACTCTGGAAAAACTCAGGACCATATTGAAATACGTGGAGGAACACTATCCTGACCACATTACCGTCGAGGATATGGCAGCGCTGACTTATTACAGCAAGTCTCATTTTATGAAGTTTTTCAAATCTCATATGGGAAGCGGTTTTATAGAATATCTGAACGACTACCGGCTGACCATGGCTGAAAGGCTCTTACGTTCTTCGGACCTGTCTGTCCTGGAAGTGGCGCAGCAGAGCGGCTTTGACAACCTTTCCTATTTTAACCGGATCTTTAAGAAAAAATACGGAAACTCCCCCGGAAAATACCGGGGGAGTACAATAAAGTCCTCCTGATCCTGCTTTGATCCGCCTGCTTTCTCATACCAGAGCGTACACAGCCATCATCATGACGATCCCTGCCAGGATGCTGAGCATGGCCAGAAATGCATTTGCATTTCCCGCCACTTCCGCAAGTTTCAAGATTGGCGCAGGGAGCCGGATCGAAAGCGCTGCCAGAAGGATCATGATCAGATACGCATCCGTGATAGGCGAGCAGAACAGCTTTTTCAGGAGGAGTTTCAGAGAGAATCCTCCCCCTCTCCTTTGATGCTCTCTGCGACGCTGTAATCTACGCCGTACAAAAAAATGGCAACAGAGATATCAAACAGACAGATCGCAGCAAACCCGTTCGCAGAGATCAGTCCTGTCAGAAACGGGATCGCAAAATTTCCCACGTTAAAACTGTTAAAGCTGAACAAATACAAAAGTTTCCCGGATGCATCCGACTTTCGCGACACAAACATCCCCACTGCCATGAGCAGGCTGCATGTCGCAAAGCCGATCAGGAAGCACCACAGAAAAGACGTCTGCAGTTCCAGGTCTTTCAGCCCGTTCACTGCTGCTGCGGGCATGGTGATATACAGGATCACGGATTTCAGAAAGTCCGAATCCTCAACCTTAAATATCCCCGCCTTTTTAAATCCATATCCGATAAAAAGCAGGAGCAGATAAACGATCGTCTGCGTCAGCACGTTACTCATTGTCCATTTCCCTCTCATCTTTCCTCTCATCTTTGTTATCACCGGTCTCCAGATAATTCCTCAATGCCCGGACATACTGCTCTCCCATTTTCGAGAGGATGGCATTTTTCCTCACGACATATCCGATCTTCATCGTACTGTTCCGGTTCTCCTCATCGCCTTTAAAGGGAACTGCCGCAAAATCATCCCCGTTCAACTCCTCACAGATGATCCCCGAACAGAGGGTATATCCGTTCAGCCCGACCATCAGGTTCAGCATGGTCGCCCTGTCGTTCGCCCGGATGAGCTTGGGATAATCATTGGTAGACAGGATCTCCTCGGCGAGATAAAAGGAACTGCTGTCCCCCTGCTCAAAAGCAAGGCAGGGATACTCGGAGAGCTGCCCGAAACTGATCGACGGTTCCTGCGCCAGAGGATGTCCTTTCCAGAGATAGACATACGCCTCGCAGTCGATAAGGTGATGAAAAGACAGATTTGACGACCTCAGCAGTTTCTCCATGCTCTTCCGGTTGAAGTCTGAGAGATAGAGGATTCCAATCTCACTCTTCATGGTGCTCACATCCCGGATCACTTCCGCCGTCTTTGTCTCCCGGATCGCGAACTCATATTTTGACATATCGAACTCTTTCGCCATATCTACAAACGCTTTCACCGCAAAAGAATAGTGCTGGGTAGATACTCCAAACTTTTTCTTCCGGGTCCCGCTTTTTCCGTACCTCTCCAGGATCCCTTCATATTCACTGTAAAGCTGTCTTGCATAAAGAAGGAATTCTGTCCCGTCGCCGGTCAGGGTCACTCCCCTTCCGCTCCGGTAAAACAGCACGATCCCCAGTTCCTTTTCCAGCTCCTGCACCGCACTGGTCAGGGATGGCTGGGAGATATAGAGCTGTTCGGCAGCCCTGTTGATGGAGCCTGTTTCAGCTATGGTAATGATGTATCTCAATTGTGTTAAAGTCATTCTTCCTGCCCTTTTCTTCTGGTCTGATGTTACTATATTATCCCCGCACGATTTAGAAATCAAGATTTCTTTCAACACTTTCCTCTTCTCAAACGTTATAATAACAGAAGATCAAGATCAGCATGCAGCGCTGCTCCTGTTTTCTGATCTCACATATCCAAAGGAGAAAATATAATGTTGGAACAGTTTTATAAAGACTGCCGTGTCTCCCCGTTTCTTTGTGCCAGAAGAAAAAGCGGCAGACGCACTGGGACTTTTTGACGAGACTGCCTCCATGGAAGTGATCCCTGACGGATACGCTTTTGTCGGAGAAGATACAGAACTTGACGAAAAACTGCTGGCACGATACGGGAACCGCCTCTTCATACGGGGGAATCTGACACTGACAGAGGAGAGCGCTCCGCTTCTCCCCAGCCTGGAGAAACTGTATGTAGCAGGGACCCTGTATGTAGCTGAAGAACTGAAAGAAGACTTCCGCCGGGTCGATGCACAATGCGGTCTTGTTGAGATCATTAAAAAAGAGAATCGAAGGGTCCTGGAGAACCGTCCGCGGGTCGTTCTGGATAAGGTGGCCCTTGACGCCTCCCCCGAAGGTCTTCTCGTCCGTAACTGTGCTGTCCTGACAATCCGGGAAGATGTTCCTCCCCGGGGAATCCTTGACCATGTGGATATCATGAACTGCGCCCGGGTGGACTGTACAGAGGAGCAGAAAGCCGCCGTCCAGCTGAAGAGCACAAACGTTGCTCAGATCGGCAGCCGGGAAGAGAACGGAGAGCCGCGGGGCATGCTCGGAGTTCTGCTGAACCTGTCTGAGACAAAAATGATAAATGCGGATAAGTATGTATTATGAGTCAAGGTCCTTATGTATATAGCCGAACCATATACAATTTCAGCAAACGAACAGACAAGACTCCTTCATTGCAAACTTATTGCAAAAACCCCTGTAAATGGCATCTGTTGTCATTTACAGGGGTTTCTTCATTCATAATGATCGATCCAGCGCTTATGCGTTCATCTGCGCCGCTACTTCCTCAGCAAAGTTCTCCTGTTTTTTCTCGATTCCTTCGCCTGTCTCGAAGCGGATAAACTTCTTGACTGTAACATTTGCATTGTTCTCTTTTGCAACCTTATCAACATATTTTGCAACTGTGAGGTCGCTGTCCTGAACATATACCTGATCCAGCAGGCAGATCTCTTTCATCTCTTTGTTGAGACGTCCGATGATCATCTTCTCGATGATGTTGTCCGGCTTCTCCGGGTTCTCCTGCTTAGCCTGAGCAAGGAGGATCTCTTTCTCGTGGTCAAGGAAGTCCTGAGAAACCTCATCGCGTGATACATATTTCGGAGACATAGCTGCAACCTGCATAGCTACGTTCTTCAGGCAGGTCTTGATCTCGTCGTTCACAACATCTGTATCAGCAACAACAAGGACACCGATACGTCCGCCGCCATGGATGTAGGATACAACGCATCCGTTCTCAGCGTTCACTCTCTCGAATCTTCTGATGTTCAGGTTCTCACCGATCACTGCGATCTTCTCAACAAGAGCATCTTTTACAGTCTTGGATGTATCTGCTGCCCATGCCTCTGCCATGAACGCATCCATGTCAGCTGCATCAGAATCAACTACCTGATTTACAACAGCCTCTACAAATCCCTGGAACTCATCGTTCTTTGCAACGAAGTCTGTCTCGGAGTTAACCTCAACGATCGCTGCTACCTTATCATCTTTAACAACAGTCTTAACGATACCCTCTGCTGCGATCCTTCCGGCTTTCTTCTCTGCTTTAGCCTGTCCGTTCTTTCTCAGGAACTCAACTGCAGCGTCCATATCGCCGTTTGTCTCTGTAAGAGCTTTCTTGCAGTCCATCATGCCTGCGCCTGTCATTTCTCTTAATTCTTTTACCATTCCTGCTGTGATTGCCATGATAAATTCCTCCATTAAATAAGTGATTACTCTTCTACAGCCTCTTCAGCTTCCTCTGCTGCTTCCACAGCTTCCTCGTCGTAATACTCTTCCTCGCCTGTCGCACCCTGGTTTGCCTCGATAACAGCGTCTGCCATCTTGGAAACGATGAGCTTAACGGCTCTGATCGCATCGTCGTTACCCGGGATCACGTAATCCAGTTCTTCCGGATCACAGTTTGTATCACAGATACCGATCAGTGTGATGCCAAGTGTATGAGCTTCCTGAACACAGATTCTCTCTTTCTTCGGGTCAACAACGAAGATCGCATCCGGCAGTCTCTTCATCTCTTTGATTCCGCCAAGGTTCTTCTCAAGTTTAGCCCACTCTTTCTTCAGCGCGATAACTTCTTTCTTCGGAAGAACATCAAATGTTCCGTCCTCTGACATCGCCTCGATCTCTTTGAGACGTTTTACACGGCTCTGGATCGTCTTGAAGTTTGTGAGCATACCGCCCAGCCATCTCTCATTTACATAGAACATACCGCAGCGCTCTGCCTCAGCCTTGATCGCATCCTGAGCCTGTTTCTTTGTTCCCACGAACAGGATCGTGCCGCCCTCTGCAGCGATATCGGAAACAGCTTTGTATGCATCGTCAACCATTCCTACAGATTTCTGCAGGTCGATGATGTAGATACCGTTTCTCTCTGTGTAGATGTACGGAGCCATTTTCGGGTTCCATCTTCTTGTCTGATGTCCGAAGTGAACACCTGCTTCAAGTAACTGCTTCATTGAAATAACACTCATGTTTCTTTCCTCCATTTGGTTTTCTTCTTCCGTATGCTTTCTTCTCCTCTGAGACCGTCCGCTGTGTGCGGCTTAGGCACCATCAGAAGGATCCACATACGTGTTTTTTTGCAACGTTTGTAGTATATCACAGAAATATGGGCTTTGCAAGAATTTTTCTTGTAATGTGCCTGGCGGATATGATATCCTGACACTGCAGAAAATATCATTTTATAATGGAGGTTCACCATGAAATTTACTTTTGCACACAACAATCTGAATGTATATGATCTTGAGAAATCTCTCGCATTCTATAAAGAAGCGCTGGGACTGACCGTGACCCGCACAAAAGACGCCAAAGACGGAAGCTTTAAGCTTGTATACCTCGGAGACGGCACGACGCCCCATCTCCTTGAGCTCACCTGGCTCAGAGACTGGGACCGCCCGTACAACCTGGGGGACAACGAGATCCATCTTGCATTTACTGCCGATGACTTTGACGCAGCTTTCAAAAAACACAAGGAAATGGGATGTGTCTGTTTTGAAAATCCTGCAATGGGGATCTACTTTATTGAAGATCCGGACGGATACTGGCTGGAGATCGTTCCTTCCTCTTTATGACTGAAAATACACTCTGAAACAGAAATACCACATCTTTAAAATCCGGAGCCGGAAAGAGCCTCTGTATTCACTCACTACAGAAGCTCTTTTTTCTTTCAATAAAGGAAACCTGCCACTGGCAGGTTTCCAAATTTCTCACTGTTATTCATTTTCACTATGCACGGACATATACCATTCCGCTCTGTACCGGTCCGATGATAACGCCCACGCCCTCTGTCGCTGCATGGATCATCTGTCCGTTTCCTATGTAGATACCGCAGTGACCGACTCCGGCGCACACATCACCGGGCTGCGGATTGCTCACTCTGGACCATCCAAGGAATGTAGAGCTTGTACCAATGCGGGAGTAAGAACCTGTCAGACAGTAGCTTACAAGTCCGGAACAGTCAAATGCTCCCGGGCTGCATGCGCCCCACACATAATCCGCTCCCAGACAGTTGTAGGCACGGTCAACGATCGCATTTCCTGTGCTCTCGCTGTAAGACGGTTCCGAACTTCCGCCGCCTCCGCTGCTTTCACCGCCTCCGGACGCGTCTTCATAATCTTCTTCAACAGTCGTCGTTTCATTTGAACTTCCGCCGCCGGTATCCTGTGCCGCTTCCTGAGCGGCTCTCTCTTCTTCCTGTTTTCTCTTTGCCTCTTCCTCAGCCTTCTTGCGTGCCGCTTCCTCAGCCGCTTTCCTTGCAGCCTCCTGGATCATGCCGTCAAGATTGCTGATCTCTTCGCTCTTCTCACTGATCGTCGTGTTCAGTTCGCTCTGCTGCGCCTCAAATTCTACCTGGGTCGCTTCCAGATCATCCTGCTTCTCCTCAAGCGACGTCTTCAGTTCTTCTATCTTTTCTGTCGTCGCGATATACTCGTTCAGCTTCTCTCTGTCATAACTATGTACCTGCTGGGAATATTCAGCCTGGCTGAGCATGCTGCTCATATCGCCGGAAGTGAGTACCTTCTCCAGAGCTGCCGAGCCGCTTCCCTCTTCATACATATATTTGATACGGAGCTTCATTGCTTCATACTGCTGTTCCTGATCTTCCTCCGCGGCTTTCAGATCCTCTTCTGTCTTTGCGATCTCCTCGCCCGTCTGGATCAGTTCGTTCTCCAGATCGGACATCTTGTTCATCAAAGTGTTCAGCTGCGATTGAAGGCTGTTCATCTCGCTCTGGGCTTCTGCCTTCTGCTCTTTCAGGTCAGACACCTCGTCCGCAAAGACAGGCGTGACACTGAGTGAACAGGTAAGCATTGCTGCCAAAAACATGCTTGCGACTTTTTTCAACTTCATTTTTCCACCAATCCTTATATTTATTATTCATGTCCCCACATATATGCTTTATCATACAGCAAAGCCCAGGCTTTTTCAACATAAAAACGCAAAAAAGCACACTTTGCAGAGACACAATGCTACAGTTTCACGATATGTAATAAAGTATAATAAAAATCTGCGGAAATATCAACATATTTTTAACATTTTCGTAACATTTCACAATTTTCACGAAACAATACCATTCTCTGTTCCTGTTTCTGCATGCAAAGACCGCCCCTGACACGCCCTTCCCCTTTTCAGATAAGGAAAGATCCGGCATCATCGTATGGATCCCGGATCTTTTCCACATTTTCTCTCAATTTTCTACTGGATAGACAGGTTTGTATATCCCATCAGGCTCTCGTCGACTTCTTTCGCAGCCTCCCTGCCCTCACGGATCGCCCAGACTACAAGGGACTGCCCCCTGTGCATGTCGCCTGTGACAAAAACATTCTTTATATTTGTCGCATGAAGTCCGGGTTCTGTCTTTACATTCGTCCTCTCATTGACCTCCACACCAAAGGCTTTGGTGACATAACTCTCGCTTCCAAGAAAGCCTGCCGCGATGAGCACCAGATCCACATCGACGGTATATTCGCTGCCCGGGATCTCTGCCATCATCATCCTGCCTGTCTTTTCATTCTTTTTGCTCTCCAGCTTCACCAGGACTGCCTTGCACAGCTTTCCTTTCTTATCTTTAATGAACTCCTTCACCGTCGTCGTGTAAACGCGTGGATCGCTGCCGAACACCGCGATCGCCTCCTGCTGACCGTAATCGGTCTTGCACACCCTGGGCCACTCCGGCCATGGGTTCGTCTCGCTCCTCGTATCCGGAGCCTTCGGCATCATCTCAAGCTGAGTCACGGACTTTGCCCCGTGACGGATCGATGTGCCGACACAGTCGTTCCCTGTGTCACCTCCGCCGATGACGATGACCTTCTTCCCTTTCGCAGAGACATAGGTCCCGTCTTTCAGCTTCATGTCGTTCGCCCACAGCGCCTTCGTCGTAGACTTCAGGAAATCCACTGCGAAATAGATTCCTTCCGCATCTCTCCCCGGTGCCTTGATATCCCTCGGGTTTGACGCGCCGCAGGCGAGCACGACACGGTCGTATTCTTTCAGGATCTGGGCTGCTTTCACATCTTTTCCCACATTACATCCGGTCTTAAACTCCACTCCTTCTTCCTCGAGGATGGAGACTTTCCGGTCGATGACCTGCTTCTCCAGCTTCATGTTCGGGATCCCATACCGGAGCAGTCCGCCCACTTTATCTTCTCTCTCAAACACCGTCACCGAATGTCCCCTCCGGTTGAGAAGATCCGCAGCCGCAAGCCCGGAAGGACCGGAACCGATCACCGCCACTTTCTTTCCCGTGCGCACTTTCGGCGGTCTCGCTTTCGCGTAACCCATCTCATACGCATTTTCAATGATCGCATACTCGTTGCTCTTTGACGCTACCGCATCCTGATTCAGCCCGCAGGTACACGCATTCTCGCACAGCGCCGGACATACTCTCGAAGTAAACTCCGGAAAATTGTTCGTCTTAGCCAGACGATAGTATGCCTCCTCCCAGTTGCCGTTGTAGATCAGATCATTCCACTCCGGGACCAGGTTGTGAAGGGGACATCCGCTCGCCATCCCCATCAGGTTCAGCCCCGACTGGCAGAAAGGAACGCCGCACGCCATGCAGCGCGCTCCCTGGAGTTCCTGTTCCTCTTTTGACAGGGGCGTATGGAACTCATTGAAATGCTTGATCCGCTCAAGGGGCTGTTCCGCCGTCTTATCCTGTCTTGCATAATCCATAAATCCTGTTGGTTTTCCCACTTTTAACGCCTCCTATCTTCCGTTTTTGATCTTGTTGAACGCTTCGATCTTCGCCCGTTCCCGGCTCAGACCTTTTTCTTCCATCTGGTTGATCGCAGCCATCATCCTCTCATAATCTTCCGGAATGATCTTTTTAAACTTCGGAAGATAATCGTCAAAATGATCGAGGATCTTCTTTCCGACTTCTGAATTCGTGTAGGAGACGTGCTCCTGGATCATGCTCTTTAACTCCTGGACATCATACTTGTCTGTCACACGCTCAATATTGACCATCGCTTTGTTGACCTTCATATACAGCCGGCTGTCCATGTCAAGCACATACGCGATACCGCCGCTCATTCCTGCCGCGAAGTTCTTTCCAACCTGTCCGAGCACGACCACGCATCCGCCGGTCATGTACTCGCATCCATGGTCGCCGACTCCCTCCACGACTGCCCTTACACCGGAGTTGCGCACGCAGAACCTTTCTCCTGCCACACCGCCGATGAACGCCTTGCCGCTGGTCGCTCCGTAGAACGCAACGTTTCCTATTATAATGTTTTCATCAGATTTAAACTTTGTCCCGTTTGGAGGGCATACCACAAGTTTTCCTCCTGAGAGCCCTTTCCCGAAGTAATCGTTACTGTCTCCGGTCAGTTCCAGGGTCAGCCCCTTGGGAATGAACGCTCCGAAGCTCTGTCCGCCTGCGCCCTTACACTGGATCACAAAGCTGTCTTCCGGAAGCCCTTCCGGATATCTTCTTGTGATCTCAGAGCCGAAGATAGTTCCGAAGGTACGGTCTGTGTTGGTCACATCCACCTCGATACTCCTCTTCTGCCCTTTTTCAAGAGCCGGAAGGAGCTGTTTTACAAGGACCTTCTCATCCAGCGTCTTCTCCAGCTCAAAGTCGTAGACTTTCTTCGGATCAAAGATCCTTCCTTTCTTCTCTTTCGCATACGGATTGTACAGCACGCTGCTCAGATCCAGCGTCGCCGCACGGCTGGATGTAGGATCCTCTTTTACTTTCAAAAGATCTGTGCGCCCCACCAGTTCATCCACAGTGCGCACGCCCAGTTTCGCCATATACTCCCTGAGTTCCTGCGCGATAAAACGCATGAAGTTGATCACATACTCCGGTTTTCCTGTAAACCGTTTTCTCAGTTCCGGGTTCTGCGTCGCCACACCAACCGGGCAGGTATCCAGGTTGCAGACACGCATCATGACGCATCCCATGGTCACCAGCGGAGCCGTCGCGAATCCGAACTCCTCTGCCCCTAAGAGCGCCGCGATGGCAACATCCCGCCCGCTCATGAGCTTGCCGTCTGTCTCGATGCGCACCCTCTCTCTCAGCCCGTTCTGGATCAGAGTCTGATGCGTCTCGGCAAGTCCCAGCTCCCAGGGAAGACCTGCGTTCTGGATGGAACTCCTCGGAGCAGCTCCTGTCCCTCCGTCGTATCCGGAGATCAGGATAAGTCCCGCCCCCGCTTTCGCAACACCTGCCGCGACGGTTCCAACGCCTGCTTCAGAGACCAGTTTCACCGAGATCCGGGCATCTTTGTTCGCATTCTTGCAGTCATAGATCAGCTGCGCCAGATCCTCGATGGAATAGATGTCATGGTGCGGCGGCGGTGAGATCAGGCTCACGCCCGGGGTAGAATGACGGGTATTCGCGATCCACGGATAGACCTTTCCTCCCGGAAGATGTCCGCCCTCTCCCGGCTTCGCGCCCTGAGCCATCTTGATCTGGATCTCCCGCGCGCTCACCAGATATCTGGATGTCACTCCGAAACGCCCGGAAGCCACCTGTTTGATCGCAGAGCTCCGGTTAGTGCCGAGACGCTCGATCTCCTCACCACCCTCACCGCTGTTGGACTTTCCGTGCAGTGTGTTCATTGCGATAGCCAGTGTCTCATGTGCCTCTTTGGAAATAGAGCCGTAGGACATAGCGCCGGTCTTGAAACGGGTCACGATGGAATCCACGCTCTCCACTTCCTCGATTGGCACGCCTTTCTTCGGGTAATTGAAATCAAGCTGGCCTCTCAGATTGATCTTCTTGCCTTCCTCATCCACCATATGGGTATACTGCTTGAACATATCATAGTCCCCGCGCCTTGTGGACTGCTGGAGCATATGGATCGTCTGCGGGTTATAGAGGTGTTCTTCCCCGCCTCTCTTATATTTATGTCTTCCCAGACTGTCAAGGGTCATATCCCCGTCCAGCCCGAGCGGATCAAATGCCTCTGTGTGGAATGCAGTATAATCTTCTGCGATCTCCTCGATGCCGATCCCTCCCACACGGCTCACCGTGTCGGTAAAATACCGGTTGATAAATTCCTCTTTCAGACCGATCGCCTCGAAGATCTTCGCTCCCTGGTAAGACTGTATCGTTGAGATTCCCATCTTAGACGCGATCTTCACGATACCGTGGAGCACTGCCGAGTTATAGTCGTCCACTGCAGCATAGTAGTCTTTGTGCAGAAGCCGTGCATCGATAAGCTGGCGGATGGACTCGTGCGCCAGATAAGGATTGATCGCACAGGCTCCGTATCCGAGCAGAGTCGCAAAATGATGTACCTCTCTGGGCTCGCCGCTCTCCAGGATCATTGCCACAGACGTCCTCTTCTTCGTGCGGACCAGATGCTGCTGCAGACCGGAAACCGCCAGGAGCGACGGGATCGCGACGTGGTACTCATCCACATCCCGGTCTGTCAGGATCAGGATGTTCGCTCCCTCCCGGATCACACGGTCCACCTCGATAAACAGATACTCGATCGCCTTCTCAAGGCTTGTGTTCTTATAATAGGTGATCGGAATCTCCGCGACCTTGAACCCTTCCACATTCATGTTCTTGATCTTCAAAAGGTCCGTGTTCGTCAGGATAGGATTGTTCACACGCAGCATCTTACAGTTCTCTTCCTTCTTCTCCAGAAGGTTTCCATCCCGCCCCACGTAGATCGTCGTCGATGTGACGATCTCCTCACGGATGGAGTCGATCGGCGGGTTCGTGACCTGGGCAAAGAGCTGTTTAAAATATCCGAACAGGGGCTGGCGCTTTCTAGAGAGCACTGCCAGCGGGATGTCGATCCCCATCGCCGCGATCCCTTCCCCTCCGTTCTTTGCCATCGTGAGGATAGATGTCTTCACATCCTCGTAGGCATATCCGAAAGCTTTCTGAAGGCGTGTACACTCTTCTTTTGTGTATTTCGGGATGTCCTTGTTCGGGATCTTCAGATCCTTGAGTTCGATCAGGTTCCGGTCGAGCCACTCTCCGTAAGGCTCCTCGTTGGCATATTTCTCTTTCAGTTCCTCGTCCCCGATCACTCTTCCGGCAACTGTGTCCACCAGGAGCATCTTGCCGGGATGGAGCCTCTCTTTTACAAGGATCTTTCCCGGATCGATATCCAGGACGCCGACCTCAGAGGAGAGGATCAGGTTATCGTCATCTGTGATATAGTATCTGGACGGTCTCAGTCCGTTCCGGTCCAGGACCGCTCCCATCACGTCTCCGTCGGAGAAGAGAATGGACGCAGGTCCATCCCACGGTTCCATCATAGTCGCATAATACTGATAAAAATCTTTCTTGTTCTGTGACATGCTGCGGTTGTTCACCCAGGGCTCCGGGATCGCGATCATCACCGCAAGCGGAAGTTCCATCCCGCTCATGACCATGAACTCCAGAGCGTTGTCCAGCATGGCCGAGTCAGATCCTGATGTGTTGATCGCCGGAAGGACTTTGTGGAGTTCTCCCTTGAGGGCGCCGGACTCCATGGTCTCCTCGCGGGCACGCATCTTGTCTGCATTTCCCCTGATAGTATTGATCTCGCCGTTGTGTACGATAAAGCGGTTCGGATGAGCTCTCTGCCAGCTCGGCGCAGTGTTTGTACTGAATCTGGAATGCACCATGGCGATGGCGGACTCGAAGTCCTCATCCTGCAGATCCTCAAAGAACAGTCTCAGCTGCCCCACGAGGAACATTCCCTTGTAGACGATCGTCCGGCTGGAGAGAGAGACCACATAGGTATCGTCACTGCTCTGCTCGAAGATCCTCCTGACAATATAGAGCCTGCGGTCAAAGGGAAGCCCCTTTGCCACCTTCTTCGGCCGCTCGATGAACGCCTGCATGATGCACGGCATGCAGTCCACCGCGGTCTTTCCCAGGATATCCGGATGGATCGGAACCTCTCTCCATCCAAGGAAGTTCAGGCCTTCTTTTTTCACGATGACCTCAAAGATCTTCTTCGCCTGGTTTCTTTTCAGTTCATCCTGGGGAAGGAAGAACATACCCACGCCATAGTCCCGTTCACCGCCCAGGCTGATGCCAAGGGGCTGACAGACCTTACTGAAAAACTTATGTGAGACCTGGAGCAGGATCCCCACGCCGTCACCGGTCTTTCCTTCTGCATCTTTCCCGGCTCTGTGCTCCAGATGTTCCACTATCTCGAGAGCACCTGCCACTGTACTGTGGCTCTTTCTGCCCTTAATGTTTACGATCGCTCCGATACCACAGTTGTCGTGTTCAAAACTCTCGCGGTATAATCCCTGCGGACATTCATTTTCATTCCTCATAAGTCGCTGTCCTTTCTTTTGAATTTTGCAGTGTGCCCGAAAAACGATCTCTGCCGGTCTGGCAGGTTTTATCCGGCACCCGCATTTCTAGTTTTTAAATATACACCCTTTTTTCCGGCTTGTAAACAAAAAATATTTTTAAATTATCAGATAATTTGAATATTTATTTCTTTAAGTATAATTATCAGATAATTTATTATTTGAAGAAACTATAGGAATCATTTTCAAGATTACTGTTTTTCTTTTAATTTCATGGATTCTATAGGATTTTTCGCATAAAAAAACGGCAGGATCTTCATCCTGCCGCACACAATTTCCATTTGTATTTTTATAAAAACATATCAAACGAATCCTGTTCTCCTTCCAGTTCGTCCTTCTTTTTTGCCCCTTCCATCTGCCGGATCAGCACATACATCGCCGAGCAGACAAAAGCGCTCAGGATCACTGCGGCTGCCATTCTCAGCAGATCCGCCGCAAGCCAGTTGAACACTCCTGCTTCTGTAAAGATCACCGCTCCCAGATTGAGCATGATATGAAGGAGCATAGGCGCTTTCAGCGACCCGAATTTCTCATACAGCCAGGCAAGCATGATCCCGAGAAGGAATGTGTAGATCATCTGCACCGTATTCGTATGCATAATACAGAAAAACAGGGACGACCACAGAGCAGAATACCAGAACCGCCTGTTCTCACGGTATCTCGAGAACATGATCCCGCGGAACATCAGTTCTTCCGCCACCGGGACGATCACGCCCATCGCCAGGAGCTGCACCGGGAACGGCGCGGAGTATACCGCCTGCGTACTCTGCATATATTCCGCATCATACAGGGCCGCCTGAACCATAGCTGACAGGCAGGTCGCTCCGATCGATCCCACTATCCCAAACACCGCTGCCGGAAGATATTTTGGATATGGTATCTTTTTCGGCGATTCGATCCCCAGGCCTTTCTCCAGTTTCCTGTCCCCGCGGAACAGGATCACCGTCAGCGGGAGCGTGCAGAGCGCTGCCACACCTGTAATCTCCGTCTCATATCTCATCACCGCTTCCAGCGCCGGACCGATCACTGACAGATAACTCTCCATCGCCTCCTGGGAATTCGTGATCTGCCCGCTCGTGAGCTGTTCCACATAAGCACTGGTCATCATAGGGACCTGGATGACCGCCTGGATGATAAACCGCGCGACCGCCTGGATCCCCCAGTATGCGATCAGAGGTCCTGCGACACTCCAGAATGGATTTTTTCTCCGGATATGGTTCATTGCATATTCCCCGCTTTCTCAAAGATCCACTCCCTCATCTCAGAAGCACTCCCCTTCGCAGTTCCCTGGACCATTTCCGGCTTTCCGCCGCCCCTGCCGGAGAACGCAGCATTAAATTCCTTCACGAACACTCTCATATCATTCTTCCTGCTGCCGATGACATAGCGGTATCCGTCTGCATCATTTCCATAAAACACCGCACAGAGTTTCCTCTCTTTTTCCAGCACACGGTTCATAAGAAGGCGCATCGCCTCCCCCGCGATATCTTCCGTGAAGATGCAGACCGCCTCTTCCTCATCCGGTACCAGGTCAGCCCGGTAAGCGGCAAGCAGCCTGTCCTTCTCCGTGATCTGGTACTTCAGGTCTGAACATTCCTCTTTCAGCCGTTTCACCGCTGCCGCAGCCTCCTCTGTTTTTGCACAGAGAAGAGCAGAGATCTCCGACGTCTGTTCCTGTTTCAACTCATAGTCCTTCAGTGCCCGGATCCCACAGAGCATAGTCACCCTGACACCGCCTTTATACCGCTGCACATTCGTGAGTTTGATCATGCCGATCTCCCCGGTCCGCTTCACATGCGGAGCACAGCAGGCGCACACATCATATCCCGGGATCACCACGATGCGGATCTGCCCCTCGATCTCGATCTTGCTGCGGTACTCCATCTCCCCCGCCTCTTCCGCCGAGGGGTACAGCACCTGTACCTCCAGATTTTTCCACACAGCCCGGTTCGCTTCCATCTCGATCTCACGGAGTTCTTCTCTGGTGATCTCTCCGTTGAAATCCATGGTACAGTCTTCACTGCCAAGATGGAAGCCCACATTGTCATACCCGAACCGGGCGTGGACAAGCCCCGAAACAATGTGCTCTCCGGTATGCTGCTGCATCTTCATAAACCGCTCTTCCCAGTCCAGGATCCCTTTCACCCGCATTCCCGGTTCAAGAACTCCGTCTGTTATGTGAAAGACCCTGCCGTCCCGTTCCTGTACATCCAGGACCGATGCACTGCCCAGGGTGCCATGGTCCGCATACTGTCCGCCGCCTTCCGGAAAGAAGGCCGTCTGATCCAGCACAGCCTCATATCTGCCGTCCTTCCCTTCCACCGGCTCGCAGGAGATCACTTCCGCCTCAAACTCTCTCATGTGACTGTCCTGATAGAACAGTTTATCCGTCATTTTCTTCTCTGTCATGAAAGATTACATCCTTTCCGGCGCCTCGAACCCGAGCAGTCCGATGCACGCTTCAAGCACTCTCTTTGTCAGCGAGAGAAGCGCAATGTATCCCGCTTTCCTCTCCTCGTCCTCCTCGGACAGGATCTTCGTCTCATGATAAAACTTATTGAATTCATTTGCCAGTTCATAGATATAAGCACAGATCTTGTGAGGCGCGATCTCCTCGTATACTGTGTCCATCACATCATTGAACCTGAGCGTCTGGAGCATGAGCGCTTTCTCATACTCATCTTTCGCAGGAAGGACGCGGATCCCTTCCAGACTTCCTCCGTTCTCCTGATATTTGTTCAGGATCGATTTGATCCGGACGATCGTATAAAGGATATACGGTCCTGTGTTCCCTTCAAAGGAAGTAAACCGGTCAACATCAAAAATGTAGTCTTTTGACGCCTGGTTGGAGAGGTCTCCGTATTTGATCGCGGCAAGTCCTACGATCTGGGCAGTACGTTTTGCCTCCTCTTCCTCCACCGTCCGGTTATCCATGATCTTTTTGTACATTTCCTCATTGATCTCACGAATCAGGTTTTCCAGGCGCATCACGCCGCCCTCTCTTGTCTTAAAGGGTTTGCCGTCCTTTCCGTTCATCGTGCCGAAACCGAGGAATTCCAGCTTTGTATCCTCCGGTACGATCCCGGTCTTCTTCGCACAACGGAATACCTGGACAAAATGGAGTTCCTGGCGCTTGTCCACAACATAGATCACCTCGTCCGGATGATAGTCCTCCTCGCGCTGGACCAGCGTGGCAAGGTCCGTTGTATCATACAGCGCCGCTCCGTCAGACTTCAGGATCATGCACGGCGGCACTTCCTTATTGTCAGACTCTTCCTGGACATCCACCACCAGGGCTCCCTCATCATAACGCGCATATCCTTTGTCTTTGAGCATCTGCACCATATCCGGGATATATTTCTGGGCGTCCGCCTCCCCTTTCCAGAGGTCGAACTCCACGTTCAGCCTCTCGTAATTTTTCTTCAGATCTGTCACAGAAACATTCATGATATGGTTCCATATTGCTCTGCAGCCCCGGTGTCCGTTCTGCAGAAGATACGTAGCATGCAATGCTTCTTCCCTGTACTCTTCGTGTTCTTTGGCATATGCGCTTGCCGCAGGATAGATTTCCTCCAACTCTCCGATCGTAAACGGCGCTTCCTCCGGATATTCTCCCTCAAAGTTTTCATCAAAATAAGGAAGCTCAGGTTTCCTTTTCTTAAGTTCCGTGATGATCAGACCCATCTGGTAACCCCAGTCTCCCAGGTGGATATCTCCGATCACATTGTTTCCCTTAAAGCGCATGATCCGCTTCACGCTCTCCCCGATGATGGCAGAACGGAGATGCCCCACATGCAGCGGCTTCGCCACATTCGGTCCGCCGTAGTCGATCAGAATCGTCTTCGGTTCCTTTTCTTCCTCCGCGCCCAGTTTCTCTGATGCAGCCATCCGGTTCAGATAATCCGCTGCAAATGCCGTATCCAGCTTCAGATTGATAAATCCGGGTTTCACCACATCCACCGCTTCAAAGCTGCTGCTCTCCTTCAGCTGCGCAGCGACATCTTCTGCGATCATAAACGGCGCTTTTTTATATTTCTTCGCCCCCGCCATTGCCCCGTTGCACTGGTACTCGCACAGGTCCGGGCGGTTTGAGAGCGTCACTTTGGCAAGTTCCTCGTCATAGCCCGCCTTCTGAAACGCTTCCCGCATCTCAGATGTGATCATCTCAAGTAAAGTCTTCAATTAGTCCACACTCCTTTAATCTGTATGATTGTCAATATCCTCTGTAACGGTTACAGTTCACAGTCTGTAAAGCCCAATTATTATACCATGTCTGAAGACCGACGGCAAGTTCCGCTTGAATTCGGCTTATTCCGCTTGAATTCCGCTCTGACAGCTTGATTTCAGCTCTGCCAGCACGTATAATGCAAAAGGTATCCGTTCAGCCATGTGATAAAGCGCAGAACGGACTGTCACTTCAGGAAATACCACAGACAAGATCATTTTAGGATTTGTACCGACAAAGGAGGAAAATACACATGAAATTAGGTTCACACGTCGGCATGAGCGGGAAAGATATGCTCCTCGGCTCCGCCAGGGAGGCAGTTTCCTACGGAGCCGACACCTTTATGTTCTACACCGGCGCACCGCAGAATACGAGAAGAAAAGAGATCAGCGAGCTGAACATCGGTCCCGCCTGGGATTATATGAAGGAGCACGGGATCACCGAGATCATCGTCCACGCCCCGTATATCATCAATCTGGGAAATTCTGTCAAACCGGAGACTTTCTCTCTTGCCACGGAGTTTCTCGCCAAAGAGATCGAGCGTACTATAAGCTGCCGGAGCCATATCCTGATCCTTCATCCGGGATCTCACGTGGGAGCCGGAGCCGACGCGGGGATCAGCCAGATCGTAAAAGGGCTGAACGAAGTCCTTACTTCAGACACGGACTGTTACATCGCACTGGAGACAATGGCAGGGAAAGGTTCTGAGATCGGCAGATCTTTTGAGGAGCTGGCACGTATATATGACGGCGTAATACACAGTGAGAAACTGAGGGTCTGCTTTGACACCTGCCACACCAGCGACAGCGGTTATGACATTGCCGGGCACTTCGATGATGTGATCGCTGAATTCGACCGTCTCATCGGGAAAGACCAGATCGCTGTATTCCACATCAATGACAGCAAAAACCCCATGGGCGCTCAGAAAGACCGGCACGAGAACCTTGGTTTCGGGCATCTTGGATTTGACGCCCTGAACACGATCGTCCACCATCCGGATTTTGAAGAGGTACCGAAGATCCTGGAATCTCCCTGGATTCCGTCTCCCGTGTCTCCCAAAAAGTCCTATGCGCCTTATAGATATGAGATTGAAATGCTCCGGAACGGAACGTTCGATGAAAATATGAAAACACGGATCGTGGCAGACCATGAAACCCCCGGCAGGGCTTGACAGTCCTCCCTTTTCAGCGTATTATTGTACTATACCTGTAATACAATTTGCCGAAAAGAAAACGAGGTGATTCGATGCCATGGGAATTAGATAATGACCGCCCGATCTATCTTCAACTGATGGAACGGATCCGACATGACATCATTTCCGGAGTATACAGGCCCGGGGACAAGATTCCGTCCGTCCGCGACCTCGCTCTTGACGCCGCAGTCAACCCAAACACCATGCAGAAGGCACTTGCCGAACTGGAGCGCAGCGGGCTTCTTTATTCGCAGAGAACAAGCGGACGGTACATTACAGATGATGAAAAGCTGCTGAGAAAAATGAAAATGGATCTTGCTTCAGAACACATCCATCAGTTTTTTGAGCAGATGCATCATCTTGGTTTCAGCGACGAAGAAACGCTGGAAATGATACACGAGACACTAAGGAGGGAACAAAATGGAAACGATTCTTGAATGCAGGGATCTGACAAAAAAATACGGCAGCAAATATGCCCTCTACAACTTAAACCTCTCTCTGGAGCGCGGGCAGATCGTGGGACTTCTGGGGCCAAACGGAAGCGGAAAGACAACTCTGATCAAACTTGCAAACGCTCTTCTGCGCCCCACTGGCGGGCAGATCCTGATAAACGGGACAGAACCCGGAGTGGAGACAAAACGGATCGTCTCCTATCTTCCGGACCGCAATTATCTCGGGAAACACATGCGCGTGAACGAGGCCATGACATATTACAACACTTTTTATGAGAATTTTGATCTCGAGCGCGCTTCTCAAATGATGGATTCACTGGATATCGATCCCAGTTCCAGGCTTTCTTCCCTCTCTAAAGGGACATTGGAAAAAGTCCAGCTCATCCTTGTCATGAGCCGCGAGGCAGACCTGTATATCCTTGATGAGCCGATCGGAGGCGTGGATCCCGCAGCCCGGGATTATATCCTTCAGACTATCCTGACGAATTATAATGAGAACGCCACAGTCCTTATCTCGACCCACCTGATCTCGGACATCGAAAACGTCCTTGATCGTGCAGTCTTTCTGCAGGAAGGGCAGCTCGTCCTAAACGCATCCGTGGACGAGATCCGCTCCCAGCATGGAAAATCTGTGGACGCTTTGTTCCGGGAGGTATTTAAATGTTAGGGAAATTAGTGAAATTCGACTTAAAATACGGAATGAAGATATTCATTCTCCTGCACGGTATTCTGATCGCACTCTCTGTGCTGGGACGATTCCTGTTTATGGACCGGCTCAGTTTCGCCGATCCGGACGCCGCTCTTATCTCGAGAATCGTACTTTTTGCCTCAGTGATGTTGTTCCTCTTTATGGCGGTCTGCTTCTGCACCTGGCTGATCATCACATTTCGATTTTATCGGAATCTCTTCACAGGAGAGGGATATCTGTCATGGACACTTCCCGCCTCCGGGATCCAGCATCTCTGGGCAAAGATCTTTTCCGGATGCATCTGGTATGCGCTGGACTGTTTCATAGTGGCGGGCTGCATCCTGATCTTGGTGACCGGAAGCAATGTCACAGGAGCATACAGTCACATTGCCTCCGAATTTAACACTGAACTGGGGATGACTTTGAGCCATTTTGCTCTTCTCCTGTTCCTTATCATGCTTATATCCACCCCATTCACTGTGATACAGACTTATTTCTGCATTGTGATCGGGCAGATTTTTCCGGCTCACAGAGTACTCGGAGCAGTTGCAGCTTACTTCATATCCAGTTTTGTGATACAGATCCTCTCCTTTGCCCTCCAGATCGGAACAGGCTTCTTTCCGGAGTATATCCTGGCCGGGCAGAGCGGATCATCAGACCAGGTTGGAATGTACCTGTTCAGTATGATAGGCTACTCTGTAGTCATGATGATCATTATTGCGGCTGTCCAATATGCCATCACACACTACATCATGCAGAAAAAGATAAATCTACTGTAACCGTTCGAACCTGCTTCTGCCCCTCCTGTTAAAAAGACGTTTCCCCGAACAAAAACCCGGGATATACAGTGAACGCCGTATCCACTGCATATCCCGGGTTATATTTTAAGCGTCTGAGCGGAGTCGAACCGCCGCACATGCCTCCGGAGGGCATTGCTCTATCCACTGAGCTACAGACGCATTCCATCGTTTTAAGAGAAGTACGATGACCATCCCTTAAAACGACCTTATTTATCCTATCACAATTTTCTGAAAAAGTAAAGCATTAAAAAACATTGTTTCCTTCATTTTTCCGCTTTCCACCTAAAGCCCCTGTGAGCCCCTCCTCTGAATTCGCGAAAATCTTTCCGGTCCTGTGCTCCACAAAATAAGCATGGTCACTCAGGACATCCTCCTCATCCAGCTGTGTCTCGTTGATCTCCTTCACCATCCGGTCGAGTTCGGCAAGATCGAACTCTTTCGAGTAAGGTACGATCACTACTTCGTGCACGCTGCTGGGCAGGATGTAATAATCTTTCTTCAGGATCTGACCGATCATCTCCAGGATAAACGGATAGGCTGCGCATGCGGCCCCATAACTGCGTACTCTGTTGGAGAGCACATACATCCTGTCACGTTTTCCTCCTTTTTCTTTCAGGAGATTTTCTGTTTTCCCCTCTTTTGAGGACGTATCGTCCACCAGCTCCCGCAGGGCATGGTCCATCGTAAAAAATTCTGCCGGAAGTATCCTTTTCGAATTTTCTACTGCCCTCTCCCAGAGCATATCCACATCCGCTCCCCACTGTGCCATGTGACCGTTCTTCACTGTCATTGTCGCAGTTCCTTCGCTGCTCATCTCGAGCAGTACATAGAACACTGCCGACAGGTCAAAGATCTCACGATGAGGCACTGTCTTGAGGAATTCCCGATTTTTCTCCGTGTTCACAAGACGGAAAACGATCCGGTCCCGGACTCCTTCATAGGTCAGTACGCTTCTGCTGTCCCAGGATTCATCCCGCCGTATACTTTCATAAAACTCCATCAGTTCGTCAACGATCTGTTCAATAGGACACCCGTCCCTGTAATATCCATAATACTCTTCGAGATAGATCATAGGCGAGATATTGACCCCTTTTGTCTCAACCATGATCCCCCGTCTTTCTCTTCCGTTGTTCTTTACCGCCGTATAAAGCGACACTTTCTCCGTGTCTTTGACCCGCCGGCTCATCCTCGTCTCAACTGCGCGCACAAATTCTGTATAATCCATCTTTCTCCTTTCCTTTGCGCGGTCCATATATAAATTAAATGAGAGCTTGGTACGATCTGTACCTTTGAAATAGAATCAATGATCTGAACAATATTATGTGATATCCATTATAGATGAACTGCCTGGAAATAGCAATATCTTTTTACCGGATCACATTTCCATTTTTCCCGGATCTCCTTTCCATAAAACAGCAAAACCCGCCGCCTTCCTAAGAAAGCAGCGGGTATACATTCTTTAACTGATCCTGCACGATCACACTCTGGAAAGATACTCTCCTGTACGTGTATCGATCTTAAGCACATCGCCGACCTCAACAAACAGCGGGACCATGACCGTTGCGCCTGTCTCAACAACAGCCGGCTTGGTAGCTCCCTGCGCTGTATCTCCCTTGAATCCCGGCTCAGTCTCTGTGATCGCAAGTTCCACAAAGAGCGGCGGCTCAACAGAGAACACATTGCCCTTATGAGAACAGATCTTTACTGTCTCGTTCTCTTTGACAAACTTCAGTGCATCACCAACCACATCGGCATCCAGGGCGATCTGATCATATGTCTCTACATCCATGAAGTTGTACAGATCTCCATCCTGGTAGAGATACTGCATATCTTTTCTGTCGATATGTGCATTCTCAAATTTCTCAGTCGGGCGGAACGTTTTTTCAACCACACCGCCGCTGATGATATTTTTCAGTTTTGTTCTAACGAACGCTGCACCTTTTCCAGGTTTTACATGCTGGAATTCCAGAATCTGAAAAATGTTTCCATCAATCTCAATGGTAAGTCCGTTCTTAAAATCTCCTGCTGCGACCATTTATAATCCTCCTTCAATCGTACGCCCTCAGGGCGCTCCACTCTGTATATTTTATAATAGTTTTCTTCTTTTTTCAATCTTTTTTTTGGATGACTGTCTCCTGCCGTCACTTTTTGCCGATATTTCTTTCCTTCCGTCTCTTATAGAAATGCAGGATAATCCGCTCCAGATACCGTTTGAGCACGATCTGTATCTCCTCTTTCGGGTGGATCGGCTTCACAAGGATACTGTGTATCCCCGTGCGCTTTGCCCCCCACACATCGGTAAAGAGCTGGTCTCCAACAAAAAGGGTTGTCTTCCGGTCTGTCCCCATGATCTCCATGGCCCGGACATAGTTCTTGACCGACGGTTTATGCGCATTAAAAATATAATTTGTACCGATCTCGCTGTTGAACATCTTCACACGCGGTTCCTGATTGTTCGACAGGAGACAGGATGAGAATCCGATCTGTCCGAGACGGGTGAACAGTTTTCTTGCGCGCTCATCTGCCGGAGCCCCATGAGGTACCAGAGTGTTATCTATATCAAATATGATGCCTCTGTAACCTTTTTCATACAATCTTTCAAAAGGGATGACATATGTTGATGCCACATATTCATCCGGGAAAAATGATTCAAACATTATCTTCCATCCAGTTCCATCAGCTTTGAGATCAGTTCCTCACTGATCTCCAGGATCGTCTTGTTATCTGTCTGTATCACCACATCCGCGGCTGCCTCATATTTCTCGCGTCTCTTCTCCATCAGGTCTGCGATAAAATCTACATTCTTGTTGCCATTGAGCACCGGTCTGTCATCGCTGTCCTTCACTCTGTCATAGATCGTCTCGGGGCTTGCGGTAAGAAGCACGACACGGCCGTTCTTTTTCATCTCAGTCACGTTTTCCGCGCGAAGAGCCGCTCCTCCTCCGCAGGAGATAACGCAGTTCTTCCCGGTCTGCAGTTCTTTTAACAGTTTTGTCTCCAGCCCCCGGAAATATTCCTCCCCATATGTGGCAAAGATATCCGGGATACTCATCTCTTCCCGCTCAGCGATCTCCTGATCCATCTCCACCAGCCTCATGTCAAACATGGTACTCAGGTAATCTGATATCGTCGTTTTTCCAGCTCCCATAAAGCCGATAAGCACAATATTGTACGAGAAGAGTTTTCTCGCCTGGATCCTCTTGCTGTTCCGCAGGATGCGCTGGAACACATCGTGGATCTCCTCACTGTATTTATTCCCCTGAAGTTTCTCATTCAGCCTGCGCTCCTGTTTTGCTTCCTGGGCTGGCTGAAGGATCGGCATGCCATAAGTCTCTTTATATGCCATGATCTTCTCGATTATCGCGTTTCTTTCCACGAGAGCATCTATGATCTTGTCATCGCAGATCGCCAGCTGCTCGCGGTACATTTCCAGATCGTTCATATTCCTCCTCCAAACTTATAAGGCGGACACAAGTCCGCCTGTACTGCTTACTCTCTGATGCAGACCGCTTCGCAGCCATCTGCATAATCCTTAATATTATATCAATTCTCCAGGGTTCTGTCCATAGCTCTGCGCACATTCTGTCGGAATTCTTCCCAGGCATCCTCGTGATCCACGAAATATTTGGGGCAGACTTTTCCGGTCACATCATAATGCCGGATCACATCATCCTCTGACAGATCGAATTTAAGGCAGAGCCACGCTGTGAGCTGTACAAGAGATCGGTACGTCTCATCCGTGAATTCTCCACTGTCGTCCGGATGGCAGCACTCGATCGACACCGTATCAAAATTCCTTTCATTAGAAGCATATGCGACCTCCCATGTGGGCACGCACTGTATGATCTCTCCATCCATCCCCACCACAAAATTACTGCTCGCTTCCGTCTCCTGACTGTACTGAAGCCCGTTAAAATAATCCCTGTTTTCCTGTGCCGTACTCCCGGGATTCGCCGTATAATGGATCACGATGCCGTTGATCCCCTCTGTCTCGATCCCGGGTCTGGAATAAGCGTTCACGTCGAGAAGCTGGACGTCGATATCCGGTTCTGACGCATCCACATCCAGATTTCTCCTGCTGCCCGAAGCGCAGGAATAGATCCCCAGGATCACTGTCAGCAGGACCAGCACCAGTATGCCCCCTCTGATATACAGCGTCCTGCGGTCAGTCTTCCGCCTTCTTTTTCTCTTTTTCCCGCCCCGTCCTGTTGTCATTTGTATCCCCCGATCTCTTCTTTTCGGCTGTATCAATGATAGCACATAATTTCAAAGGGTTTGTGAAAAATTTCTTATGAATTTATAAAGCCAAACGGCTGCACCGGCATTCTTTCTCTGCCGGTGCAGCCGCACCTCCGCTCCTCTCACAGGGGCAATACTTTGTCTGTTCTGTCTGTTTACTCGTCAACACTGTAGTTCGGAGCTTCTTTCGTGATGTGGATATCATGCGGATGGCTCTCCCGCAGAGAAGCTGCCGAGATCTTTACAAACTGTCCGTTTGCCTTCAGCTCTTCTATCGTAGAAGTTCCACAGTATCCCATACCGGAACGCAGTCCGCCCATCAGCTGGAACACAGTGTCTTCAACGGTTCCTTTGTAAGCCACACGTCCCTCTACACCTTCCGGCACAAGTTTCTTTGCGTTCTCCTGGAAGTAACGGTCCTTGCTTCCGTTCTCCATCGCTGCGATAGAGCCCATGCCGCGGTATACTTTATATTTTCTTCCCTGATACAGTTCGAAAGTTCCCGGGCTCTCGTCACATCCTGCGAAGATACTTCCCATCATGCATACATTTGCGCCCGCTGCGATCGCTTTTGTCATATCACCTGAATATTTGATACCGCCGTCCGCAATGATCGGAATGCCGTACTCTTTCGCTACTTCATAGCAGTTCATGACAGCAGTGATCTGCGGTACTCCGATACCTGCGACAACACGTGTCGTACAGATGGATCCAGGGCCGATCCCGACTTTCACCGCATCTACTCCCGCTTCGATCAGCGCTCTCGTCGCTTCGCCTGTCGCAACATTTCCTGCGATCACCTGAAGATCCGGGAATCTCTCCTTTACCATCCTGACTGTGCGCAGCACGTTTGCAGAATGACCGTGGGCAGAATCCATAACCACAACGTCCACTTTTGCTTTCACAAGAGCCTCAACGCGCTCCAGGCAGTTCACTGTGATCCCGATCGCCGCTCCGCAGAGAAGGCGTCCCTGGGAATCTTTAGCAGACAGCGGATATTTGATCTGTTTCTCGATATCTTTGATCGTGATGAGCCCTTTCAGATTTCCCTCATCATCCACGATAGGGAGTTTTTCCTTTCTTGCCTTCGCAAGGATCTTTTTCGCTTCCTCAAGAGTGATCCCTTCCTTTGCTGTGATCAGTCCTTCTGAAGTCATGGATTCTTTTATTTTCTTAGAGAAGTCTTCCTCGAATTTCAAGTCTCGGTTTGTGATGATCCCGACAAGTTTGCGCCCCTCTGTGATCGGCACGCCCGAGATGCGGAATTTCGCCATCAGATTGTTCGCATCTTCCAGCGTATGCTCCGGAGACAGATAGAAGGGATCTGTGATAACACCATTCTCTGATCTTTTTACTTTGTCAACCTCTTCCGCCTGCTTCTCGATGGACATGTTTTTATGAATGATACCGATCCCTCCCTGACGCGCCATAGCGATCGCCATGCGGTGTTCTGTGACAGTGTCCATTCCGGCACTCATCATCGGGATATTGAGTTTGATCTTTTTTGTCAGATATGTGGAGAGATCCACCTCATTCGGAATCACCTCAGAATATGCAGGGACAAGCAAAACATCATCAAATGTAATCCCCTCGCCAATAATTTTTGCCATTGCCTATCTACCTCTCTTTCTTAAGAATCCACTTATGTAAATGTATTATCTGATATACTACATAAATTCAGGATGGATGTCAAGAGTTTCGCATTCCGGCAGACGGGATTTTACTTGATTTATTTTTAATTCAATTATTAAGCCGTACTTATAGATCGGACTCTATTTTTTATCAGGACTAAATGAAAACCATATTCTGCCCGGCAGAAACACTCAAAAACAGACATAAAAGAAACAGGTATGTACTTCTCTGTACATACCCGCTTCTATCTTTAAATATTACTATAGAGCATTTTAACCCTGTCCGTTATTACATCATTCCCGGATTTGCTGCCGGTGCCGGTGTATCTTCTTTGATCGTAGAAACAACTGCCTCTGTCGTGAGCAGGGTAGCCGCCACGCTTGTCGCGTTCTGCAGAGCGCTTCTTGTAACCTTTGCAGGATCAAGGATTCCGTTCTCAACCATGTCTACGTATTCTTCTTTGTATGCGTCAAAGCCTGTTCCCGGCTCGGACTCTCTTACTTTATTGACGATGACTGCTCCTTCAAGTCCAGCGTTTGCAGCGATCTGATACAGCGGAGCCTCAAGTGCTTTCAGGATGATCCTTGCACCTGTCTTCTCGTCGCCTTCCAGTTCGTCAGCCATTTTTGCCACTTCTTTTGCAGCGTGGATATATGCGGATCCGCCTCCTGCGATGATTCCTTCCTCAACTGCTGCTCTTGTAGCGTTAAGAGCATCCTCCATACGGAGTTTTGCTTCTTTCATCTCTGTCTCTGTAGCCGCTCCGACACGGATCACCGCTACACCGCCTGCCAGTTTCGCAAGTCTCTCCTGAAGTTTCTCTCTGTCAAAGTCAGATGTTGTCTCTTCGATCGCTTTTTTGATCTGAGCCACTCTGTCTGCAATGGCATCCTTGTCTCCGCATCCGTCAACGATGACTGTGTTCTCTTTCTGGATCTTAACTGATTTTGCGCGTCCAAGCTGATCCATCGTTGTCTCTTTGAGATCCAGTCCCAGTTCCTCAGAGATCACCTGTCCGCCTGTCAGGATCGCGATATCCTGAAGCATCTCTTTTCTTCTGTCGCCGTAACCCGGTGCCTTGACAGCAGCTACATTGAATGTTCCGCGCAGCTTGTTGACGATCAGAGTCGTAAGAGCCTCACCCTCAACATCCTCTGCGATGATCAGAAGTCTTGCGCCTGACTGTACGATCTGCTCAAGGAGCGGAAGGATATCCTGGATATTGGAGATCTTCTTGTCTGTGATCAGGATATACGGATCTTCCAGAGTTGCTTCCATCTTCTCCATATCTGTTGCCATATATGCGGAAATATATCCGCGGTCAAACTGCATACCTTCTACAAGATCCAGTTCTGTCTGCATTGTCTTGGATTCTTCGATCGTGATAACGCCATCGTTGGATACTTTCTCCATTGCGTCAGCTACCATCTGGCCAACACCCTCGTCTCCGGATGAAACAGCTGCAACTCTCGCGATCTGCTCTTTTCCTTTTACTTTGCTGCTCATTGCCTGGATCGCTTCTACAGCCTTGTCTGTAGCTTTCTTCATACCTTTTCTCAGCACGATCGGGTTTGCTCCTGCTTCCAGGTTCTTCATTCCCTCGTGTACCATAGCCTGAGCAAGAACGGTAGCTGTCGTAGTACCATCACCTGCAACATCGTTTGTCTTGGAAGCGACTTCTCTGATGAGCTGTGCTCCCATGTTCTCGAATCCGTCCTCAAGCTCGATCTCTTTTGCGATCGTAACACCGTCGTTTGTGATCAGCGGAGCTCCGAATGATTTGTCAAGGACAACGTTTCTTCCTTTCGGTCCAAGAGTTACTTTTACTGTATCTGCCAGCTGGTTGACACCTTTTTCAAGCGCTGCTCTGGCTTCTGTTCCGTATTTGATTTCCTTTGCCATTTCAAGCATCTCCTTCTATTATTATTTTACATTTTCTGCATCCTTCCGGATAACAGGGCTGAATACCTCGCTAAGCTATTTCCTCGGTTGATACGCCTCGCTTCGCTCTGCGTATCGGCTAAAACACTAAGCTCGAAAATACCTCGCTAAGTGTTTTATGCCTCTACGATCGCGAGGACATCGCTCTGTTTTACGATGATGTATTCTTCTCCGTCAAGTTCTACGTCTGTTCCTGCATATTTAGAGTAGATAACTTTATCTCCCTCTTTCACCTGCATCACGACTTCTTTTCCATCTATATTTCCGCCAGGACCTACGGCGATCACTTCTGCTTCCTGAGGCTTCTCTTTTGCCTGTCCCGGTAAAACGATCCCGGATTTTGTTGTCTCTTCTGCTTCTAACTGTTTCAAAACAATCTTGTCACCTAATGGTACTAACTTCATTGTGATTCCTCCTTATTTTTGTCTTATTAGCACTCATTTAAGTCGAGTGCTAAACCTCACGAATATAAAATAGCACTCCCCGCACTGTTTGTCAACCTAGTTTAAGTTTTTTTTATAAATTGTAAAAAGACAGGTCCCCGCCATGCGGAGCCCCGTCCTGTTCCTGAAAAATATTCTCGAAAAGCATCAGGCTCTCTTCATCGTCCTGCGCCCCTCATATACATTATAAAATCCGTTTTCGATCCGAAACTTCAGAAGGTTCATATCTTCGGAGCGGTATCTCTCCTTCACGACTCCTGTGCAATAGAGAAGTTCCGTTTTCGTCGAGATATAGCACCTGTATTTTGCGTCAAGGGAAATTGCGGTCAGGTCCTCCTCCTTCAGTTCCAGATAAATATAATCTTCCTCAAGATCATACTTATAGACCCGGCATTTCCGTGTGGAATCATCAAAGATCCCGTCCGCTGAGATTATCTTCTCCATCTGGAGATCAACTGGATTTCCTTCGTACATTTCTTTTCTCCTGACTACATGCGCTCTTTCTTGATACGTTCAAGTTCTGTAAATACATAATCATTGAGCACTTTGATATAGGTTCCCTTCATACCGGAGGATCTGGACTCGATCACTCCCGCACTTTCAAACTTCCGCAGTGCATTGACGATCACAGAGCGGGTGATCCCCACCCGGTCCGCCACTTTGCTCGCAACGAGGATCCCCTCCGTACCTTCAAGCTCATCAAAGATATGTATGATCGCTTCCAGTTCGGAGAAAGAAAGAGTCCCGATCGCAGACTGGACGATATGTTCTTTTCTCGTCTCCTCCGCGCTCTCTTCATTTACCGAGCGCAGCATCTCAAGCCCTACGACCGCCGTGCCGTACTCACTGAGAATGATATCGTCAATGGAATAGGTAGAATCCTGCTTATAGATGAACAGAGTCCCGAGCCGTTCTCCTGCGATGTCGATCGGAGTAACGATCGCCTGGTATCCGCTCACAGCTTCCGGTGAAAACCCGAGCGTCTCCAGATTTACATTCTCTTTTGTTGACAGGATGCTGAGAAGCCTTTCATTCAGCATGCTGTCAATGTGGGAGCCCACAGCCTCTGTGATCAGTTCGTGGATCTCATTCACCTTGCTGCACTTGCTCACGCCGAGTATCTTTCCCTTCTTGCTGACCACCAGTACATTGGAGTCAAGGATCTCCGTGAGGACAGCACAGATATCGTTGAACACGACTTTGCTTGAATTATTATTGTGCAGCAGTTTGTTTATCTTTCTGGTTTTATCCAATAGTTGTACGCTCATTATTTCCTCCGCATTCTACCATATACTTCCGTCAATTGTGTACACAACTCGCAATAAAAATATAGACAACGTAATGTTATCACACAATTCTGGAAATATCAATGTCATTCCTCATTCTTTTTTACATATCCGCACTCTTTGTCTGCGCATACCAGCCGATTTCCTTTTTCGACCATATATCCTCCGCATTCCGGACACTTCTCTTTCGAAGGTTTCTGCCAGGACATAAATTCACATTCCGGATTGTTCTCGCACCCGTAATATTTCCTGCCCTTCTTCGTTTTCCGGATGACGATCTCCTTCCCGCAGATCGGGCAGGGCACTCCGATCTTCTCCAGATACGGCTTAGTATTTCTGCATTCCGGGAATCCGGGACATGCAAGAAATTTTCCATGAGGACCATACTTGATGACCATATTGCGGCCACATTCTTCGCAGATGACATCTGTCACCTCATCTTCGATCTTAACAGTCTCAAGTTCTTCTTCAGCTTTCTTCACGGCCTCCTCAAGATCCGGATAGAAGTTCCTTATGACTTCTTTCCACTCCACCTTGCCTTCTTCTACCATATCAAGAAGCCCTTCCATATTAGCAGTGAAGTTCACATCCACAATACTTGGGAAAGACTGTTTCATCATATTGTTCACGACCTCGCCGATCTCTGTAAGATAAAGATTCTTCGCCTCTTTCGTGACATACCGCCTTCCGAGGATGATCGCGATCGTCGGAGCGTAGGTGCTCGGTCGTCCGATGCCGAGTTCCTCCAGTGCCTTGACCAGGGACGCCTCCGTATAATGCGCCGGCGGCTGTGTATAGTGCTGTTTCGGGTCAAACTCTTCTCTTGTGAGGACAGAGTCCATGCTCAGATTTCCAACCAGTACATTGCTCTCTTCCTTCTCCTCATCCGCCTCTGTATAGACAGACCGGAAGCCGTCGAATGCGACTTTCGCAGTAGACACGGTAAAGCAGTACTGACCGGCACCGATATTCACGGAGACCGTCTCATAGCGTGCCGGCTGCATCCGGCTTGCCGTAAACCTCTTCCAGATGAGCTGATAGAGCCTGAACTGATCTCTTGTGAGGGACTCCTTCAGGGCTGCCGGCGTCCTTGAGATATCCGTGGGACGGATCGCCTCGTGGGCATCCTGGATCTTCTTGCCGCTGCTTTTTGCCTCTCCGCTTTCTGCAGCATACTCTTTTCCGTAAACAGACGCGATGTACTCCCTTGCAGAAGCGTCTGCTTCCTCAGAGATCCTGGTTGAATCCGTACGCAGATAAGTGATGACACCGACTGTTCCGTTTCCTTTGATGTCAACCCCCTCATACAGCTGCTGAGCGATACGCATCGTTTTCTGCGTCCCGAAATTCAATGCTTTCGCTGCTTCCTGCTGAAGTGTACTGGTCGTGAACGGGAGCGGCGCTCTGCGGATCCGTTCGCTCTTCTTGATGTCAGTGATCTTAAACTCCGCGTTCTGCACCTCGCTCAGGATCTCATCCAGTTCTTCCTTTGTGTGTATCGTGATCTTCTTTTTATCTGTTCCGTAAAATTTTGCCGTCAGAGGCCGTCTCTCACCTTTGACCTTGAGGACAGCATCCAGAGTCCAGTATTCTTCCGGGATAAACGCATTGATCTCATCCTCGCGGTCCGCCACCAGACGGAGCGCAACGGACTGCACTCTTCCCGCACTCAGTCCTCTCTTGACCTTTACCCAGAGAAGAGGGCTGATCATATATCCCACCATACGGTCAAGCACACGTCTCGCCTGCTGTGCATCCACCAGGTCCATGTCGATGTCCCTGGGGGCTTTCAGCGACGCCTTCACCGCGTTCTTGGTGATCTCATTAAAGGTGATGCGGCGCATCTTCTTCGCATCCAGCTTTAATGCTGCTGCGAGATGCCAGGATATCGCCTCTCCCTCACGGTCAGGGTCGGTTGCAAGATAGACTTTGTCTGACTTCTTTACTTCTTTCCTGAGGGCGGCAAGGATATCCCCCTTTCCGCGGATCGTAATGTATTTTGGCTCATAATCATGTTCTATGTCGATGCCAAGCTGGCTTTTCGGCAGGTCGCGCACATGCCCCTGGGATGCCGCAACCGTATAATTGCTGCCAAGAAATTTTTTTATCGTCTTCACCTTTGCAGGCGACTCCACAATAACAAGATAGTGTGCCATAAGAACTGATTCCTCCGTCGGCTGGTTTCCAGCCTTCTATTTTACTTTCACATAATGATTTTTCGATATTTCTCTGACGTACCCCTTGAGTTCCAGTGAGACCAGAGCGTTGAGCACTTCCGGAGCACTCAGCTTTGTCTCCTCCACGATCCGGTCCACATCCCGGGGATACAAACCAAGGCAACTATACACCATATTTTCTGTAGTTTCAAGCATTTTTTTGTTTTTGCCCTCTTTTGCATCAGACGCGGAAAAGCAGATCTGCCATTCTCTCAGGAGCGTTTCCGGACTAAGGAGCACGCCTGCTCCCTGCTGGATCAGCCGGTTACAGCCGATGCTCAGTTCACTGTTCACAGGACCGGGGAGCGCATAGACGTCCCTGCCCTGTTCCAGAGCCAGGTCTGCCGTGATAAGAGAACCGCTCTTTTCTCTCGCCTCGATTATCAGGACTGCATCTGAAAGCCCGCTGATGATCCGGTTCCTTGTGGGAAAATTGCACGGGAGAGGCGGCGTTCCCGGCGGGAACTCTGACAGGATGCCTCCGCCCTGGTTCAGGATATCCATGTACAATCCTATATGTTCTCTGGGATAGCATACGTCAACTCCGCTGCCCAGCACCGCAAAGGTCCGTCCGCCGCCCAGAAGGGCGCCCCGCTGCCCCATGCCGTCGATCCCCCGTGCCAGTCCGCTGATGATCTCTACACCGCATTCTGCCAGTTCTCTCCCGAATTCTACTGCGTACTTCTCTCCGTACGGCGTACACCGCCTTGCTCCCACGATCGCAGCCTTCCTTGCTGCAGGATCCGGCAGATTCCCCTTTACATAGAGCGCATATGGGAAGTCATGAAGTTCCAGCAGCCGCGGGGGATACTCTTCTGTAAAAAAGGGGACAAACTGTATTCCTTTCCCAAGCATCCCCTCATAGGCTTCCCCCGGATCTTTTCCTTTCTGTCCCTGCCTAATTGTATTTTTTTCAGTCTCGGTTAAGAACTTCAGCTTTGAGATCTCTGTTTCTTCTATATAATAAACATTCTCTGCTGTTTTCATGTGCTGCCGGAGCAGACATTTTTTTCTGGAAGAAAGGCGGAGCCCTGCCAGCCAGAATTCATACTTCATCCCTTTTCCCTGTTCTTTTACCATCCCTGCTGCCTCCCCCAGTATTTTTTGTCGATCATCCGGTATCCGATCGCCTCTCTTAAGTGTTCTTCCCTGATCTTCTCCTCACCCGAAAGGTCAGCGATCGTCCTTGCCACCTTAAGCACTCTGTGGTAGGACCTGGCACTCATCTTCATCACGTCGAACGCGGCCTCCATCAGTTTTTTTCCTCCCGCACCAAGTTCGCAGTATCGTTCTATCTCCTCCCCTTCCATCATGGAATTGGTACGGATCTTTCCGCCATACCGCTGCGCCTGCTGTTCTCTTGCCCGGCACACTCTTCTCCGGATCGTTTCAGAATCCTCCGCCTTTGCCTTTCCCGTCAGATCTTCAAAACAGATCCTGGAGGCTTCCGCACAGATATCGATCCGATCCAGAAAAGCCTGGCTGACTTTTCCGATGTAAGCCTGGATCTGCGCCGGCGTACAGGTACATTTCTCCATATCCGGATAGCATCCGCAGGGACATGGGTTCATTGCCGCCACAAGCATAAAATCTGCAGGGAACGTAAAATTCCCACACGTCCGGGTGATCTGGATCGAGCGCTTTTCCAGAGGCTGGCGCAGGACTTCCAGCACGCCCTTCCTGAACTCCGGAAGTTCATCTAAAAAGAGCACTCCGCCATGCGCCAGACTGATCTCACCAGGACGAGGGACCAACCCTCCTCCGATCAGCGCGGCTCTCGTCGCTGTATGATGCACACTGCGGAATGGTCTCTGTCTGATCAGCGGCTCTTTCTCATCCAGGATCCCCATAACACTGTATATTTTTGTGATCTCCATGCTCTCCTCTTCAGACAGCGGTGGAAGTATCCCTGCGATGCATCTTGCGGTCAGTGTCTTTCCACTGCCCGGCGGACCGATGAGAAGAAGATTGTGTCCTCCCGCCACAGCCAGTTCTGCTGCCCGACGCACATTCTCCTGACCTCTCACTTCCGAAAAGTCCTTCTCCGGGGCAGTCTCCTTCCCCGTCCCTGCCCTCTTTCTTTTATATGGCTTTATTTCCCCTATTCCGTTCAGAAAGTCTGTGGTCTCTTGAAGGCTCCTGACCCCGATGATCTCAATCCCCTCCGTCAGAGCGGCTTCCCCTGCATTTTCTACCGGAACGATACACCGGGTGAGCCCGGCTTCCTTTGCCTCCATCACAATGGGCAGGATCCCCGGCACTTTTCTCACCCGCCCGTCCAGGCTGAGTTCTCCGATGATCAGACAGCCTTTCATACTGTCCTCTCTGATCTCTCCCAGGGACAAAAGGATCGCCGCCGCGATCGGAAGGTCAAAAGATGCCCCTCTCTTCCTCATCGTGGCCGGGGACAGATTGATGACCGTCCTCTTCGCCGGGAAACCGAAACCTGAATTGCGGACCGCCGTCCTCACTCTCTCAGAAGCTTCTTTTACTTCCGACGAAAGATAACCGACCATGTGGAATACGGGCAGCCCATTGCTCACATCCGCCTCCACATGGACAAGCCCTGCACGGATCCCTTCCACTGCGCCGGATACAACCGTACTGAAACTCATTCACATTCTCCTTTCTCACGAGACTGTCACACTGCGACAAAACACCACAAAAATTTACTTATGTATCCCTTCGGACACTGTAAACCTCACCTGAAAACTTTGGCTGAATCAGCCTGAAATGATCGCCGGAGAAGATCTCTCCGGGAATGTAAGAACATAATAGGATACATGTGCTCCCTCTGTCAATCATTTTTTGCGCATCCCTGCCACGTTCCGTTTCTCCGCTGCTGCAGTCCACACCGCACTCCTTGACAGAAGCAGTCCTCTTTTTCATTGGAAAAGCACGATCCGGCCTGTTTTTTCATAAACTATACTAAATGTGCTAAGAGGTGCCGCCTTGAGATCATTTCCCAATCCTCTCACACCTGCGGAAGAAAAGTATTACATCCAGAAGTACACAGAAGGAGACCTCGAAGCAAAACACATCCTTATCGAGCGCAATCTCCGCCTCGTCGCCCATGTATTGAAAAAATATCAGAATCTTGAAGAAGATCCCGAGGACCTGCTTTCCATCGGGACGATCGGGCTGATCAAGGCTGTCGTCACATTTGATCCAAACAAGGGAAACCGGCTTGCCGCCTACGCCTCGCGGTGTATAGACAATGAGATCCTGATGCACATCCGCGCCCGCAGAAAAAGCGGAAAGGAAATCTCCCTCTATGAACCGATCGGGACCGACCGTGAAGGCAATGAAGTCCGTCTCTATGATGTGATGGAGACGGAAGAACCGGACATTCCGGAGAAGATCGACCTGAAAGAAAATATCCAGAAACTCTATGAGAAAGTAGAAAGCGAGCTTTCCCAGCGAGAGAAGCTCGTATTAAAAATGAGATATGGTCTTTATAACGGAGAACAGTATACACAGCGGGAAATTGCCAGACAGCTTGGGATTTCCCGTTCTTATGTCTCAAGGATAGAAAAAAGCGCAGTCCAGAAACTGCGCGCTTTCTTCCAGTGATATTTTTATCTTTGCCACAGTTCTCGAAAAACCGGACACCTTAGGCTCTCCCGCCCCCGTTATACTGCCGTTTCCTCTGCACGGCGGAGAATGTCATATTTATCCGGGCATACGCTGAGTTCAACGTAAAGCACCTGTTTGGGATGAGGAGCGCTCTCCTGCTCCTCTCCTGCCTCATTCACGATACGCTTTACCACAGCTTCCGGATTTTCACCGTTTGGCTTCATGATCTCGATGGTCTCCCCCACACAAAATTTATTTCTCTGCTCGATCCTGCACATGCCGTCTTTGACCTCTCCGGCAATCCCCAGATAGGTGTACTCTTTAACATAGGTATTACTGTCATAGATCTGAGCGTCATCATCCGGTTTTCCAAAGAAGAAACCTGTAGTAAATTTCCGGTATGTGCAGTTGGAGATCTGATCCAGATACCAGGGCATATTCCTGCGGTAAGTTTCAGGATCTTCCAGACAGTCGTCTATCGCTTTTCTGTAGGTTCTCGCCACCGTAGCCACATAGAGGGCAGTCTTCATGCGACCCTCGATCTTAAAGCTGTCTATCCCCGCGTCTATGAGTTCCGGGATATGTTCGATCATACAGAGATCCTTGGAGTTAAAAATGTAGGTTCCCCTCTCATTCTCATAGACAGGCATATATTCCCCGGGTCTCGTCTCCTCTACTACGGCATATTTCCAGCGGCAGGGGTGGGT
>DWXK01000095.1 GCA_019119205.1 Candidatus Mediterraneibacter intestinavium | reverse complement strand
ATCCCGCTTGTGATCGGACATGTGGTGCTGTGCACGCCTTTTGTTTATCTTGCCGTAATGCCGAAGCTAAAGCAGATGGACAACGGACTCTATGAGGCGGCGCTGGATCTGGGTGCGACGCCGTTCCAGGCGCTGTACAAGATTGTGATCCCGCAGATCATTCCGGGGATCATCTCGGGATTTATGCTTTCCATCACATTGTCACTGGATGATTATTTTATTTCTACGTATACGAAACCGGCTACATTCGACACGATCAGCACATATGTGGTCAATGCCACAAGAGGAGCCCAGACTGAGATCAAGACTGCCCTGTGGGCGCTGTCCACGGTGATATTCCTGGTCGTGATCCTGGCTGTGGTGATCATGAACCTGGCATCCGCAGGACCGGTAAAAAAGCAGGAGGTGAACGTCCATGACAGCAGAAAGCAAGATTAAGAGACGGACGTCGGGCGGAAAGAGGATCGGGCGCATGGCTCTGTGTGTCCTGCTCTCCGCGGGAACAGCTGCGGTTTTGCCCGGCAGCCTTATACCGGGCGGCCTCTCCACTGTCTTTGCGGCGGATGCAGAACCGGCTGAACATACGGAAAAAGTAACCCTGCGCATTGCCAACTGGGAGGAATATATCGACGAGGGCGACTGGGATGAAGAGGAAGCCATCGATCTCGACGACCGGGAAGGAACCGTGATCCTGGGCGAGAATTCCATGGTCGAAGATTTTGAACAGTGGTATCTGGATACTTACGGAACGGAAGTGGAAGTAGAGTACTCCACATTCGGAACCAACGAGGACCTCTATAACCAGCTTACCCTTGGAAATGATTTCGATCTTGTCTGTCCGTCTGAATACATGTTTATGAAACTCATTGCCGAAGGCAGACTCCAGCCGTTATCGGAAAGCTTTTTTGATACAGGAAGAGAAGACAATTATTATATCCGGGGAGTGTCGGACTATATCAGAAATATATTCGATACGAACACCATAGACGGAGAACCGTGGAGCCGATACGCCGCCGGTTATATGTGGGGAACCACAGGGATCGTATACAACCCTGAAGTGATCTCGAAAGAGGAGGCGTCCCACTGGGCGATCCTGGCGGATCCGAAATATAAAGGTCAGGTGACGATCAAGGATAATGTGCGCGACAGTTATTTCGCCGCGCTGGGAATCCTCAATGAAGAGGAGCTGATGAAACCTGATTTTATCAATTCCCCGGATCGGCTGGAGCGCATTGCCGAGCTTATGAACCGGACAGATGAAGATACGGTAAACAAGGCTGAATCCATCTTAAAAGAGATGAAAGAAAATGCATATTCTTTCGAGTCGGACAGCGGGAAAGCGGACATGGTGACGGGAAAAGTCCTGGCAAACTACCAGTGGTCAGGAGACGCCGTCTATACGCTGGATCAGGCCGAGATTGACGACTACTATCTGGCTTACGCCGTGCCGGAAGAGTGCACCAATATCTGGTTTGACGGCTGGGTCATGCTAAAAGACGGGATCAGCGGCGACCCTGCGAAACAGCAGGCGGCCGAAGCGTTTATAAACTTTGTGTCAAGACCTGACAATGTTGTCAGAAATATGTATTATATCGGATATACATCCGTGATCGCCGGCGGAGACAGCGATATCATCTATGCTTACGCAGACTGGTGCTATGGAGCGGAGGATGAAGAGGAAGATACGATTGAATATCCGGTAGGATTTTTCTTCAGCGGAGATAACGCGGATGAAGACTATATCATAACGGCTGCCTCTGACCAGGCGGATCGTCAGCTCTTTGCCCAGTATCCGCCTCAGGACGTGCTGGAGCGGGCTGTTGTCATGCAGTACTTTGATCAGGAGAAGAATGAACGGATCAATCAGATGTGGGTTAATGTCAGGTGCTTTGATCTGACGTCGCTGACCTGGAAGGACTGGGCGGTGATCGGCGCAGCTGCAGTGATCGCGGCCGCGGCTGTGGTGATGTTTAAGAAGAGAGACGAGATTGGAGAAATACTCCACAGACGATGAATAAGAAAAATCGCGTTCGGAATATCCGGACGCGATTTTTTATGCTCGGGGATCAGGTACAGTGCCTGAATGATCTGTCGGAGATGATCCTTGCGAAGATCAGCCCCAGCGGCAGCGCCATGATGATGAGGAGCGCGGAGACCAGCCATGGCGCTGACTGAGTCAGCGACATCTCTCCCATACTGTAGACTGCCCGGTAAAGGTACAATCCCGGAACCATGATCACGATGGAAGGCACGGTAACGGAGATTCTCGGGTAGCCCAGGCGTTTCATCAGAAGCGAAGCCAGAAGTCCGGCTGTCAGAGCTCCAAGGAAAGCTGCAACTGCGGCGTTTAAGGATATCAGGCTGACAAGTTCCAGACGAAGTGTGTTTGCAATGGCGCCGATCCCGGCAGCGGAAGCGGCGATGGTAACCGGGCTGTTGAACATGATCGAGAATCCGAACACTCCGATAAAGCTCATGATAAGCCGGAGAATCAGCAGCACTGCCGGATGGAGGGAAAGCTCAGCAAATTCGCCCGGCTGCAGGTTCAGGATCATGGACATAACCCATGCGGTAGTCGTGGCAATGACCACGATGATCACGGCGTATGCCAGACGTTCCAGCCCAGAACGCATATCCAGCTTTGCAAGGTCGATACCGCTTGTGATAAACGGAAATCCGGGGATGATAAAGAGCATGGAGCAGATATATCCGACCTCATGCCCGCCCGACACGGAAAAAAGCGCCTCTGCAAGCCGAAGGGATCCCACATACGCAAGACATGCCAGAGCGACGGAAGAAACGATGCACAGATACAGTGTAAAGTGTTTTCCGATCAGTTTGCAGCGCAGATAATTTCCGAGACCGGCGCCGATAAAGGCGCAGATCATCTCTACAGGGCCGCCGCCCAGGAGAAAGGTAAATGCGGCACATGCAAACGCTGCCGCCAGTCCGAGCTTGAGCGGCGTGTACAATCCCTTGATCTTTTCTATCGTATCAAGTTCGCGGTGCAGCTGCTCGCCGGACATATGTACCCCTTCCGTAGGGAATTTTTTCACGAAACGCTCCAGGCGGTCCAGCTTGGAAGTATTTACCCCCGTATTATTCAGACACAGAGAATTCGTAAAAGTCTTATGTCCGTCAAAACAGGTGTAGACGATGGTCATCAGTCCGATGCTGGCCGTGCATGTGACGCCAAGCTGTTCAGACAGGGCGTTCATGGAACTTCTGACCCTCCAGGCGCCGGTTCCGCAGGAGAGGAGCATCAGTCCAACCCTTCCGATCAGAGCGGCCTTTACCGGTACGCTTGCCTCTGTGATCGGCTTGTCCTTTACATGTCCGGTATAGTCATGCCAGTAGATATCCATATGATTTGGGATAATATTATCTTTTACCATTTTGATTCCTTTCGATAACTATGAGACTTCAGTTGCATGTTTATCACATAACAGTATAGTGGGATATGAAAAAAAGTCAAGAAAAGCATTAAAAAAGGATAAACTTGCTTGACCGTCCTACGGGGAGTGGACTTATAATATATAATGTTAATATACAGTGACAGGAGATAATGCAGATATGAGTAAAGTAATCGGAATAGACCTGGGTACTACAAACAGTTGCGTGTCTGTTGTGGAGAACGACAAACCGGTGATCATACCGGGAGCGGACGGCTCCATGACGACTCCTAGTATCGTGGCGTTTACGAAGAACGGCGAACGGCTGGTAGGACAGGCGGCAAGACGACAGGCGGTGACCAATCCGGACCGCACCATCTCATCCGTTAAGAGACGTATGGGAACCGAGTGGACGACCCGCATTGACGGAAAAGAATATAAACCGCAGAAGATCAGCGCGATGATCCTGATGCAGTTGAAAAAGGACGCGGAGAAATTCCTGGGCGAGGAAGTGACGGAAGCTGTTATCACTGTTCCGGCGTATTTCAATGATATCCAGAGACAGGCTACGAAAGACGCGGGAAGGATTGCCGGACTAAATGTGAAGCGTATCATCAACGAGCCGACCAGCGCAGCCCTCTCTTACGGACTGGATCACGGCGAACCCCAGAAAGTCATGGTGTATGATCTCGGCGGCGGAACTTTCGACGTATCTATTATAGAAATAGGAGAAGGAATCATAGAAGTTCTCTCCACTGCCGGAGATAACCACCTGGGAGGAGACGACTTCGACGAGCGGATTGTCCGCTGGATCGTAAATAAATTCAGAGAACAGACACGGGTGGATCTCTCCAGAGACTTTGCCGCCATGCAGCGGATCAGGGAGGCGGCGGAACGCGCGAAGAAAGAGCTGTCCACAAGTAATACTTCCCACATCATCCAACCCTATATTACACAGGCAAAGGGAGAGCCGCTTCATCTGGATATGGTACTTACGAGACAGGAGTTTGAGTCGATGGTCTCAGATCTCATTCAGAGGACAGAAGATCCGGTCAGGAGCGCCCTCAATGACGCCCGCATCACGTCTGCACAGTTGGGAAGAGTGCTTCTCGTAGGAGGCTCCACCAGAATACCGGCTGTTCAGAGAAAGGTGCAGGAGATGACCGGAAAGGAGCCTTCCAGAAATATCAATCCGGACGAGTGTGTGGCAAAAGGCGCAGCGATTCTGGGCAGCACACTTCAGGGAAAAGGACTTGTGGCCGCAGGTACCGGTCAGGATCTTCTTCTGCTGGATGTTACGCCTATGAGTCTGTCTATCGAAACAGTGGGCGGCGTGGCAACCCGCATTGTGGAGCGGAATACGACGCTGCCGGCCAGGTATTCCCAGATATTTTCCACGGCGGCTCCCTATCAGAGAAACGTGGATATCCATGTCCTCCAGGGAGAGCGGCCTATGGCAAGGGATAATAAGACCATCGGAAAGTTCCGGCTCAAAGGCATCAAGCCGGCTCCGGCGGGAGTGCCTCAGATCGAGGTGACCTTTGATCTGGACGCCAACGGAATCCTGAAAGTGTCCGCCCGGGATCTTGATACCGGAAAAGAACAGTCTATCACCATCACTGCCGACGACAGGATGTCGGATGTGGAGATACAGCAGGCGATGCAGGATGCGCAGAACTATGCGGCCCAGGACCAGGTGAGAAAAGACGCTATCCAGGTCCTCGACGAGGCAAACAAGCTTCTTGTGCGGACGGAACGCAGTGTGAAAAATGCCGGAAAACAGCTTGACAGAGCTGTGAAAAAGCAGGTGAAAAGCGACACCGCAAGACTTCAGAAACTGGTGGCTAAATGCAGGCTGGACCGTGTGGACGAAGCTCAGCTGGCGGAGATAAGAGCGGCGAAAGAAGAATTGGAGCACAGTGCGGACGACGTGCTGAGGACATGGCCCTGACGAAAGCGGATGCGCATGTTAAAGTAAAAAACATATTGACAAAAGCAAAAGATTAATTAAAAATATACCTAAATATTTAATGATTAACTTAAAAAGGAGACATGCGCATGATACGGTTTGATGAGAAAAATAAAGTATTCCTGTTGAATACAGAACATACAAGTTACGGAATCGCTTTAACAGATGACAGATACGTCTGTCATCTTTATTATGGCAGCAGGCTGGAAGAGACAGATCTGCGATATCTGCTGCGGGAAGATGAGGGACCGTTTACCCCGTCGTCAAATAAAAGGGAGACGGGCTCTTTTTTGGACAGCGCACCCATGGAGTATCCGGAATCCGGTATGGGGGATTACCGCGAGAGCGCGCTGCGCATCCGCAGTGCGGCAGGCTACAGAGCGAGTGAACTGGTCTACGAAGGGTATGAGATCATGGCGGGAAAGCCCCGTCTGGAAGGACTTCCTGCCACATGGGGAGCAGATTCCGCCTGCAGTACACTGAAGATATACTGCCGGGATCAGCTTCTGGGTATGAAAGTGACGCTTCTCTACTCTGTGTTTCAGGATTCAGACGCGCTTACCCGTTCCGCAATCATAGAGAATGAGGGAAAAGAGCCGTTCTATATAGAAAAAGCCCTTTCGGCCTGTCTGGATATGGACGACCGGGGGTTCGAGGTCATGGGGCTTTTCGGTTCCTGGGCGAGAGAACGCCGTATCCAGAGGATACCGCTGGGATACGGACGGCAGAATATCGCTTCTTTCAGAGGGGAGTCCAGCCATCAGGAGCATCCCTTTCTGGCGCTGGTGACGCCGGAGACAACGCAGGATACAGGCGAGGTTTACGCCATGAATTTCGTATACTCGGGCAACTTTATCGCACAGGCGGAGAAGAGCCAGTTCGATTCTGTGCGGATGACGATGGGAATCCATCCGGAAGGATTTACATGGAAGCTGGAGCCGGGAGAGAGCTTTACGGCTCCCGAAGTGGTGATGGTTTATTCGTCGGAAGGCCTGGGAAAGATGACAAGGACTTTCCACGATCTGTACCGGAATCATCTGATCCGCAGTCCGTGGCTGCACAGGAAGAGACCGATCCTGATCAATAACTGGGAGGCGACCTATTTTGATTTTGACGAGAAGAAACTGCTGGAGATCGCAGAGGACGCCTCTGAACTGGGAATCGAGATGCTGGTCATGGACGACGGATGGTTTGGAAAACGCAGCAATGACGACAGCTCTCTGGGAGACTGGCGCGTCAATGAAGAGAAGATCAGAGGTGGACTGAACAGTCTTGTGGAAAATGTAAAGAAACTTGGGATGAAGTTCGGCATCTGGATCGAACCGGAGATGATCTCTCCGGATTCGGAGCTGTACCGGCAGCATCCGGACTGGGCGCTTCAGGTGCCGGGCAGGGATATCACCCAGAGCCGCGCTCAGTATGTACTGGATCTTTCCAGAGAGGAAGTGGCGGACGGCGTCTACGAGATGATCGCAGAAGTGCTTCATAGTGCGGATATCTCCTATGTAAAATGGGATATGAACCGGCAGCTTGCCACTATGGGCAGTTATGCCTGGCCTGCGGACCGGCAGGGCGAGCTGTATCACCGGTATATGCTGGGCGTCTACCGGATGCAGGAACGTCTGCTTGCGGACTTCCCGGATCTGCTCCTTGAGAACTGCTCCGGCGGCGGGGCAAGATTCGACGCCGGCATGCTCTATTACAGTCCGCAGATCTGGTGCTCGGACGACACGGACGCCGTAGAGCGGCTGTCGATCCAGGAGGGAACGGCGCTTATCTATCCCGTATCCGCCATGGGAGCTCATGTAAGCGTATGTCCGAACCATACAGTAGGGAGAGTGACTCCGTTTGTCACACGGGGACATGTGGCTCTGTCGGGAACATTCGGATATGAGCTCGATATCACGAAACTTACGGACGAGGAGAAAGCGATCGTGAAAGCGCAGACCGCAGAGTATCACAGGTACAATGACCTGATCCGGGAAGGGGATTACTACCGGATGGAGTCCTATACGGAGAACAAAGACAGAGACAGCTGGATGATCGTGAGCAAAGAGAAAGACAGAGCTCTTGTGTTCTGCGTGCAGGTACTCTCGGGCGCGAACAGGAAAAGCAGATTCTTAAGACTCAAAGGCCTGGATCCGGACAGAAGATATGTAGCGGACGGCAGGGAGTATCAGGGAAGCACCCTGATGAGGGCAGGACTCCGTATACCGGCGGAATCCGGCGATTTTAAGAGCAGGCTGATCGAGATACGCCAGGTGTGAGCGGGGATCCGGAAGGCATCGTTTTTACTGAAAGAAAAGTATAAAAAGAAAAAGGAAAAAAGGAGAAGAAAAACTAAATCGGAGAGAACTGCTTCGGATTCTTGAGGAAGTGGTTGAAGAAAACCGGAGGCTGAG
>DWXK01000094.1 GCA_019119205.1 Candidatus Mediterraneibacter intestinavium | reverse complement strand
AGCATTTCTTAATTTTAAGGAGAGGAAGGCTGGCTTGGGATTATTCATTTTGTTGTCATAAGGATTCATCTTCCAACTATCTCATCAAATGCGGGCTGCAGATATGTTGCCTGAAATGCGTCAAAATCTGTAAACATAGCAGTTGCGAATTCAGTAAAGCGATCATTGTCTATTCCGGTTTCTGTTTTCCAGTCACTAAGCGAATAGAGCAGAGATTCGTCCATGATCGCTACCGGCACACCACTGGCTTCCAACTGTTCCTGGATACTTGTCAGGGCATTGTCCATGTCATCTCCGGCTGAGACAGAAATGCGAAGGTAGTTGGTAAATTCAAAGTCATCTGTCTGGAATCTGGAATCTCCTGCCGCATAAAAGTCAGCAGCGGTCTGTCCGGAGTCTGCTACTACAGCTTCAGTTGTTTCGTTAAGTTTTTCAGTGTAGATCTCAACCAGACGGTCCAGTTCTGCATCTGTGACACTGTATTCGTTCAGATTTTCTGAGGCTGGAGAAGTATCAGCATCTTCTGACAACTTTTCTGTATCACCCCCGGTCGATTCTTCTGCTTCTGTTATCACCTGCTCTGTTTCACTTTGTGTGGAACTATCCGATGAATCCCCGTTTTTCTGAGAACTGTTACATGCACACAGCGAAATGATCACTGTAAATGCCAGCAGAACGCTGGCGGTTTTCTTCTTCATCATTCCTTTTCCTCCTGACATTATCTGTTATTTAGGATAAGTTACGGATATTGCATATTCATGCATATCCGCTTACATTATACCCCCACCGGGTATAGTGTCAATTAAAATTTATCTTTTTTCCAAAAAGACAAAAATTTAGACAAATTTTTGGGCACCACTAACCTTTTTCTCTCCTCATCCGTTGTATACTATAGAAGTCGGCTTCAAACACACATTTTGCAGAAACGAAAGGAGGATAAGATGGATTCGGATTTCTTTCTGATACAGAAAATGAAAAACGGGGATGACAGTGCGATCGAGAGTTTTGTCCGGAAATATTACCCGAAGATCTTTCAGTACTGTCTCCTTCATATCCGGGATCGGGGAGACGCCGAGGATCTGACCCAGGAAACTTTCCTGAAGTTTTTCCAGTCCTTTGAGCGGTATCAGCACCGGGGAAAGTGTTCCGCTTTCCTGTATGCCATCGCCTCCAACGCCTGCAAAGATTACTATAGAAAAGCAAAAGAGCAGTATATGGAAGAAGTTCCGGAGAAGGCGGGGACGGATCAGGATATGGACACGGCGGAGATCCGGCTGGATGTTGAGACTGCCGTTGCCCGGCTGCCGGAGGAACTGCGCGAGACCGCGATCCTCTTCTTCTTTCAGAACCTGAAGCAGAGGGAGATCGCGAAACTTCTGGATATCAAGGTGTCCCTGGTGAAATACCGGGTGACCCGGGCGAAGAAACTGCTGGGAGAATATCTGAGTGATGGATCTTTGGGCCGAAAGGAGGAGTCGTAATGGAACCTTTTGAAAAGAAAATACAGGATTATACAGAGACTGTACAGGAGAGGTGTGTCAGGGAGTCCGCCGTTATGGAGACGGTCCGAAGATCTACGGACGCGTTTGTCCTTCAGGAGGAGCGGACGCTCACCTATGCGGAATTTCTATACCAGCAGTTCCATTATATCCAAAAGCGCTGGTGGATCCTGCAGGGCGTTGTGCTCGCGTTTCTTCTGTTTATCCTGAAGGACTCGGAGGGGATGTATACACAGCGGGTCCTGGGGGCGGGGGCATCTTTCTTCATGACCCTTGTCATACCGGAATTGTGGAAAAACCGGAGATCCTCCTCCATGGAGGTGGAGGGAGCGTCCTTTTATTCGCTGCGGCAGATCTATTCCGCGAGGATCCTTTTGCTTGCAATGGCGGATCTGGTCATGCTCACTTTGTTCTACCTGGCGGCGTCGTGGACGGCACAGGTCACGCTGGGGATGTTCATCATCAATTTTATCCTGCCATTTAACATTTCCTGCTGTATCTGTTTCAGGTTTCTGTGCAGCAGGAGGAGCGAGGTCGAATACGCCGCGGTGATCGTCTGCACGGCGTGGGCGGTAGTGTGGCTGATGATCCTGGGACAGGACTGGTTTTATAACAGGATCGCGACGCCTGTATGGGCGGCGCTTCTAGTCTGCTCTTTCGTATATCTGGTCTGGTGCGTCAGAAGGGCGCAGAAGGACTGTGAATCAATCTGGGAGGTAAATCGTTCATGGAATTAAAGATAAACGGACTGACAAAAGAGTTTAAAGATTTCCGTGCTGTGGACCATGTCTCCTGCTCCATGGAGCGGGGCGTCTACGGGCTGCTGGGAGTGAACGGCGCGGGAAAGACCACGCTGATGAGGATGCTCTGCACCCTGCTGCGTCCCACGGAAGGGACCATCACATGGGACGGGCAGGATATTTTCAAAATGGATGCAGCGTACCGGAAGATACTGGGATACCTGCCCCAGGACTTCGGATTCTATCCGGACTTTACGGTACAGGATTATATGATGTATATCGCGTCCATCAAAGGGCTTCGCCCGGCAGTGGCAAAGGAGAGGACGGAGGTGCTTCTGGACCGGGTGGGGCTTAAGAGAGTGAAAAAAAAGAAGATGAGAGCACTCTCCGGCGGGATGCAGCGCAGAGTGGGAGTCGCCCAGGCGATGCTGAACGACCCGAAGATCCTGATCCTGGACGAACCGACAGCCGGGCTTGACCCCAATGAGAGGATCCGGTTCCGGAACCTGATCAGTGAACTCTCGGAAGACCGGCTGGTGTTGTTATCCACCCATATCGTATCGGATGTGGAGTTTATCGCAGGGGACATCCTTCTGATGAAGGACGGGAAGTTCTTCATGAACGGAACAGCGGATGAGATCATATCCGGAATGGATCAGGCGGTGTGGAGCTGTACTGTACCGAGAAAGGAAGCGGACCGCTATTTAAGCCGTTATCTGGTGTCCAATGTGAAGACCGTGCCGGGCGGTGTAGAACTCCGTATCCTGGCAGAGCGCTGCCCCGTGGAGGGCGCCGTCATGGAGGAAGCGGCGCTGGAGGATGCATTTTTACTTTATTTTGGAGAGAAAGCAGGTGAGCATCATGATGGTGAGATATGAACTGAAACGGATCTTTACAAAAAGACTGAACTGTCTCCTTCTTGTGGTGGCAGTGATCATCGGCGTTGTGATGAGCGTGTTCGCGGTCACGAGCGAGTGGTATGCAGACAGTGAAGGGATCAACCATGAGACTCCGGATGCGATACGGAGGCTGACCCAGGATAAAAACCAGTGGAAAGGGGAACTTACTGGGGACGTGATCGCGCAGATCGTGGCGGACCGGCAGGAGATCGCGCGTGACTACCCGGACGAAGCGCCGGATACTGTATATGGAGAGCGTATTCAGGCGTACTCGGATATTACACAGATGGTGGACACCATACTTGGAGGAGACGAGGGATATTCACCGGGTGCTCTCCAGGGCATTACGACAGATCAGGCAAAAGAGATCTATTCCATCCGGGAACAGTATATAGAGCAGCTCATTCAGAAGTACGGGGATACCCCGGAAAAGCAGGAGTTCTTAAGAACGCAGTATGAGAAGACGGATACGCCCTTCTACTATGAACCGGCAGATTCGTGGGATAACATGCGCTTATATGCCACTACCTATGGAATAATCCTTGTGGTGTTGATCGGATTCCTGGCGGCAGGGATCTTCTCCGACGAATTCTCCCTTGGGGCGGACGCGGTGTTCTTCTCCTGCAGGTACAGCAGGACGAGAGCCGTGCGAAGCAAGATCCTGACCGGACTGCTCATGGCGACAGTGATCTACTGGGCAGGGATGGCGCTGCTCTCCGGCATCTCCTTCGCCGTGATGGGAGTGAGCGGATTCAATACGCCGTATCAGGTTGATTCGCCTTACTGCATTTACAACGTGACCTTCGGGCAGCTATACCTGATCATCCTTGTGTGCGGATATATCGCCAGCCTGCTCTCTGTGTCTGTCGCCATGCTGCTCTCGGCGAAGACCCATTCGGCGAACATCGCCGTCTGCGTTCCGTTCATCCTGTTCTGCGTGTCGCCGTTTATCGGGAGGGCGCTGCCCTTTGATACCTTTTTCCAGCTCACACCGGATCAGCTTGTGAACATATTGAATTGTGCAAGACGGACTTACATCTATCAGATCGGAAGCCTGGTGTTCCGGCAGATCCCGTTTATCATGCTGTTCTACACTCTGGCTGCGGCGGTGTTCCTTCCGGTAATCTATCAGTGCTATCGGAGGTATGGGCTGAAGCGGAGGTAAGGATTTACCGGTTCAGTACTGTCAGTCCGCGGAGAACGATATCCTCTGTCAGAGAGGTGATCTCCTCCGCGGATTTTTTTCTGCTTGACTTTAGTCTGATATCGCACTATACTTCTTGGTACGAAATCGGACTAAAGGAGGTTTATGATGAAAATCCATCAGGAATATGAAGTACAGCAGTTCAATCGCCTGTATAAAGAGCTGGACGACATTTACCACGAGATCGCGCTGGCGATCGGCGTGTCGGATAGTGCTCTTGCGGTGCTGTATGTGGTCTGTACGCTGGGAGACGGGTGTCTGCAGAAAGACATCTGCAGAGAGGCGTATGTGAGCAAGCAGACGATCAGTTCCTCCGTGCGCAACCTGGAGAAGAAGGGATTTCTCTATCTGGAAAAGAGAGGAAGGGACAAGCATATCTGCCTCACGGAAAAGGGAAGACAGTTTGTAGAGCAGAAGATCCGTCCTGTGGTAGACATGGAGAACGGGGCGTTTCTGGAAATGGAACCGGAGGAGCGAGCAGAGTTTATCCGCCTCTCCCAGAAATATGTGGATCTGTTCGGCAAAAAAGAGAAGGAACTTCTGGAGGTGCTGACATGAAGCTGATCCTTCATTTTCTAAAACCATACAGATGGCTCTGCGTGTTCACGATCCTCGCCATGCTCCTTGACGTGGCGGGAGGACTTCTTGTGCCAAGGCTTACCGCAGATATGATCAACATCGGAGTGGAGAGCGGGAGCCTGGACTATATGATCGGGAAAGGGATCGCCATGCTGGCGGTCACGGTTTTTTCCGGAGCAGGCGCACTGCTGGGAAGCTGGCTGTGCGCGGACCTGTCGGCGAAGATCGGAGAGGATATGAGGAATGCTGTTTATGAGAAATCCCTCACCTTCTCCGCACATGATTTCGAGCAGTTTGGCACCGGCTCCATGATCACCCGTACACTGAACGATATCAATATCATCCAGCAGTCTGTGGTGTGGTGCATCCAGATGGTGCTGCCAGTGCCGGCGGTGTGTATCATGGGCGTGGGGATGGCGTTTGCCGTGGATACGGGGATGGGATTCCTGCTCATCGGAGTGACGGCGCTGATCATCGTGCTGGCGCTCCTTGTGACACGGAAGGCCTCCGAGATCTTCGGGCGGCTCCAGCGTCTCCTTGACCGGATGAATGTGGTCCTCCGGGAGAATCTGACCGGAGTGAGGGTGATCCGGGCTTTTAATAAAGAGAAGGACGAGGAGAAGCGGATGCGGAAGTCTTTCGAGGACTATGCAGAGACTGCGGTCAGTGCAAATCTTCTGTTCGCAGGACTTGAGAGTACGGCGTTCTTCGTCATCAACATTGCCATCGTTGCCATCCTGTGGATCGGAGGAAACCGGATCGGCGCCGGATTTATGGAGATCGGGGATATCACGGCGCTGACGGAATACTCTATCCTCATCCTGTTCTATATCATCATGGCGCAGATGGTGATCATCCTTCTGCCGAGGGCGAGGGTGTGTATCAGCCGTATCCGGGAGGTGCTGGAGAAAGAGCCTGAGATCCGGGACGGAGAAGGAAGGATCGACCCCGCAGGGAGTCCGGAAGACAAAGAGAGAAGCTGCCCGGCGGATGCAGGAAGGGAAGCTGCCAGCTTTTCCAATGTCACCTTCCGCTTTCCCGATGCGGATGAGAATGCCCTGACAGACTTGAACTTTACATGCAGAAAGGGAGAGACGACGGCAGTGATCGGAGGGACCGGAAGTGGAAAATCCACCATCGCCAAGCTTCTCCTGCGGTTCCACGACGTGACGGAGGGATCTGTGCGCGTGGGCGGAGCCGACGTGCGGGATATCTCTCAGAATGAGCTGAGGAGCCGAATCTCTTATGTGCCCCAGAAAGCGTGGCTCTTCTCCGGGACCATCGCGGACAACCTCTGTTATGGAAAGGAAGATGCATCCGAGGAGGAGATGCGTCGGATCCTCGCTGTGGCGCAGGCGGATTTTGTCAGCAGCCTTGCAAACGGGCTGGACGCTCATGTGGCACAGGGCGGGACCAACTACTCCGGAGGACAGAAGCAGAGGCTTTCCATTGCACGTGCTCTGATGAAGAAGGCAGACCTGTATATCTTCGACGACAGTTTCTCAGCGCTGGATTTTAAGACGGACGCGGCGCTCCGGAAGGCTCTGAAGGAAGAAGTCGCGGATGCGGCGGTGCTGATCATCGCCCAGCGGATCAACACGATCCTGAATGCGGACCAGATCATCGTTTTGGACGAGGGCAGGATCGTCGGCATTGGCAGGCATGAGGAACTGATGGAAAACTGCCCGGTATACCGGGAGATCGCAAGATCGCAGATGAAAGGAGGCGGGGGAGTTGGCTGAGAATAAGGAAAATGAAGCGAATGTTTTCGAGGACGAGATGGAATTTGCCGTGCCGTCCAACGCCATGGCAACCGTCCGGCGGCTTTGGAAGGCCATGGGAAGACAGCGTCTCCGCCTTGTGATCGTGGCGGTCTCTGTTATATTTTACACTGTTCTCTCCGTGGCGGCGCCGGTCTACAGCGCCGGGATCGTAGATCTTCTCTGGAGGGAGATCCGCTCGTCGATAGAGGAGGGAACAGCATTTCGCGTGACCTGGGAGCATGGCGGCCGGGAGATCATGATCCTGCTCGGGATCTACACGGCGACAGGGATCCTCTATACTTTTCAGAGTTTCGTGATGGCGAGTTTTGCGGAGCGGCTGAGTCTGGAACTTCGGACTCAGATCAGCCGGAAACTGGACCGGCTTCCCCTGTCCTTTTTTGACAGCCATAAGCCGGGAGAGGTGCTGAGCCGTGCTACCAACGATCTGGATAAGATGTCGGAAGTATTGCAGACCGGGCTCTTAAAGCTGTTTACCGCGGTGGGGATGGTGGTCGGATCGCTGATTATGATGTTCCGTTTCCACATCGGTCTGACTGTGGTCTTCCTCCTGTTCACATTGCTCTCCATGTTCTCCACGAAGCTGTTCGCAGCAAAGACGCTGCGCTATGCGACACTGAGGCAGCAGGCGGTGAGCCGGGTGACAGGACAGGTGGAAGAGTCCTACAGCGGGCGCACGGTGATCCGCTCCTTTAACCGGGAGGAGAAGAGTGCTAAGGAGATGCGGGATGCTGTGCGGGAACTGGCGGATACATCGCGGAAAGCAGATTTTATGATGAATGTGGTGAACCCCTTCATCCGTCTGGTGAACCGTCTGGGACAGGCAGTGATCGCTGTCTTTGCGGGAAAACTCCTGCTGGACGGGGTGATGACAGTGGGAACCTTCCAGGCGTTCTTCCAGTATGTGTATCAGGCGTCGGAGCCTCTGACTGAGGCGGCGTATATGATCAACTCGCTCCAGTCGTCCATCGCTTCCGTGGAACGCATCTTTGAACTCCTGGATGAGAAAGAGATCCTGCCTGACCCGGAAAATCCTGCCATGACGGCGGGGGCGGGAACTGCAGCGCAGGAGACGCAGAAAGCTGCGGGAAAAGGGACGGAAGGACGGGTAGAGTTTCAGAATGTAAGGTTCGGTTACTCGCCGGATAAGATCCTCATGAAAGATATCAGCTTCACTGCGGAACCGGGTCAGAAGATCGCCATCGTGGGAAGCACCGGTGCGGGCAAGACTACGCTGATCAACCTGCTGATGCGTTTTTACGAGGTGAACAGCGGACGGATCACTCTGGACGGGATCCCGACGGCTCAGATGTCCTATGAGGGACTGCGGAGTAATTTCGGAATGGTGCTCCAGGACACCTGGCTGTTTGAGGGGACCATCGCGGAGAATATCGCCTATGGAAGACCGGACGCCTCCCGGGAAGAGATCATCGCGGCTGCAAAGGCAGCGAGGGCAGACTTCTTTATCCGGACTCTTCCGAAAGGATATGATACGGTGCTCGGAGGGGATGCGGACAACATTTCCGCAGGGCAGCGCCAGCTTCTTACGATCGCAAGAGTCATGCTCTGTGATCCGGCTGTGCTGATCCTTGACGAGGCTACCTCCAGTGTGGATACCCGGACGGAGATGGAGATCGGGAGGGCGATGGGTGAGCTCATGAAAGGGCGGACCAGTTTTGTCATCGCCCACAGGCTGTCCACGATCGTGGATGCGGACCTGATCCTTGTCATGCAGAACGGAGATATCATTGAAAAGGGGAATCACCGGGAACTGCTGAGGACGAAGGGAGCGTACGCGGAACTTTACAACAGTCAGTTCGCATAAAAAAATTATAAAATACAATAAAGTATAAAGACTCCGTCTTTCAGCCATCCTAGATCATACAGGGATACAGAAGAAAGGCGGAGTTTTGTTATGTCAGCAGAAATTTTATCCGGAATAGAACAGGAATTCACAGAGGCGCTGAAAAACGGGGAGTTCTGCGTGTGGTACCAGCCTCAGGTAGATATGCGGACCGGAGTGATCAGGGGGGCCGAGGCACTGGTCCGGTGGCAGAAAAAGAACGGTGAACTGATCCCGCCGGATCAGTTTGTACCTGATCTGGAGAAAGAAGGGGTAATGCCTCTGCTGGATGAGGAAGTCTTAAGGATCGTATGTGGCGATATCTGTGATGCGAAGCAGAAGAGGTACAGCTTCTGTCCCGTGTCAGTCAATCTGTCCAGGCTGTATGCAGGGCGAAAGGGAATCTCGGGAATACTACGTGAGATCACGGAGGAATACGGAATCGGGAAGGGGGAACTCTCCTTTGAGATCACGGAGACTGCGAAAGGACCGGACGACGGGGAGAGGATGCCCCAGCTTGCACGGTATCTTCAGAGAAAAGGATTTCGGATCGCCATGGATGACTACGGGATGGGAAATTCTACCCTGAAGCTGCTCCAGGAGATCCGTTTTGATATTCTGAAGCTGGACCGTTTCTTTATAAGCAGGATAGGAGACCCGAAGGCAGAAGTGATCCTTTCCTCCACGATCACAATGGCGGAAGCCCTGGGGCTGGAAGTGATCGCGGAAGGAGTGGAGAACAGAGAACAGATCCGTTTTCTCCTCAAACACGGATGCTGTTTTGCGCAGGGATATTATTATTCCAGACCGCTGACGAAAGAGCGGTATATGATGCGGCGCATGGAACGTGCGCTGCTCTGCGCAGAAGACGAGGCTGCCGGCAGGGAGGAGACTGTATGAGCCGCCTGTATCGGAAGCTGGCAGTTACCTTTCTGATCTTTGCACTTCTTTTTGTATGTATCTACGGGATCACGCTCTATGCCAGAGGGAAAACAGAGAACGGGAAATATCTCTCTCAGCTTCTTGTCAGCGTGGAGGGAAATCTGGAGCATACCTCCGCGAAATATGAAGCTATGCTGGATAGTATGTCGGAAGAGTACGGGAATCAGACACGGACAGTGGGGTATATCCTTTCTCAAGATCCGCAGCTGACCGGAATCACAGGACTGGAGATCCTGAAGAGGCTTATGGGAACCGGGGACATCTCTCTTATTGACTCATCGGGAAAGATCTTTGTAAGTACGGATGATGAACTTCTGAATGTGCAGGAAGAGGATGATGTGATGACAGAGATCAGGGAGACATCCCCGAATGGAGCCGGGCAGGAGGCATATGCCGTCCGTATGGATAAGCCGGAGTTCTGGGAACGGCCGAAGTTCTTTTATGTCGTCTCCGGTTCGGATTCAGACTGGTTTGCGGCAGTGCGGATCGATGCAGATACAAACCAGACAGACTTCAAGAGCGGGAAAGAAATGGTCAGTTCTATCCTGGAACAGGCGACGACGGAATATGAGACCAGCATTTTTGCCGTGGGGAAGGTAAGCGGGACGATCTTCGGGATCACGGAAAACAACCGGCAGGAGATCCGGCTCAGGGACGCAGAGGAAGGAAATCAGCTGCTGGACCTTCTGGCCGGACTGCCGAAGGGAAAAAGCGTCCTGCTCTATATCAACGGCGCATATCAGAACGCAGTGATACGAGAACTGGACGGCATGTATCTTGTGGCGTTCTCCGGACTGGAACGGATACTTGCTGATGTACAGCTTACGTTCTGGATCGGTCTGGCGGCGATCGGGACGATCAGTGTCCTGACGATCCTGCTGGTGCGATTTTTTCTGAAGAGATATTTTTTTCTTCATTTTGAGCAGATCAGGGACGGGATCTACGGCATCCTGCGGGGAGAGCGGGATCCGGAGGAGGAAAACAGTGAGATTCCGGAACTCCGTCCTCTGGCGGATATGATCTTTAAACTGGAGCGGGAATATGTGGAAAAATCTCAGGGAATATGCCGGATGGAAGGACAGCTGTCTGCAGCCAGGACAGAGGCCGAGTTTGACCGGCTCACAGGCCTGTATAACAGAAACGGGTTTGAACGCCGCACGGAAGAATTCTTAAAGGGAGAACACCCGGAAGGCGTCCTGATCCTGTTTGATCTGGATAATTTTAAAAAGATCAATGATTCGGAAGGTCATCCGGAGGGAGACAGGGTCTTACGGCGCTTTGGCGAATGTCTCTCCTCTGCTTTTCGCAGAGAGGATGTGATAGGCCGGCTGGGCGGCGACGAGTTTGTAGTCCTGATCCGCAATCCTATCTCTTCCGGGAAACTGGAGGAGAAGTTTGCCGCGTTCCTGCGAGGGATCCGTTCTTCGATGAAAAAAGACTATGAGAAGTACAGAGTTTCCGCCAGTATCGGCGCTGTTTTCGTGGACGGGACGATCCGGGATTATGAAAAACTGTACCGGTGTGCGGATACGGCGCTTTACATTTCCAAATATCTGGGGAAAGACCGGTTCTATATCAATGACAAAAAAATCGACTGCATGAGGAGGGAGTGCATCGGATGCAGGGTGGACTGTCCCAGGAGCAGGATACTGAACGGGGAAAGATCAGAAGGAACGGGGGAGCGTGGTGACAAATGAAAAAATATATCATTATTCCGACTCTGGAGCCGGATCCGTGTTTCCACGCAAGAGTAGAGGAACTTCGGGAGCAGATACCTGCTCAGATCGTGGTCATTGACGACGGCTCCGGATCGGATTACCGGGAGAGATTTGAACAGATCGATGAAATGGACGGGTGTGTTGTACTGTATCACGAAGAGAACAGGGGGAAAGGCAGGGCTCTTAAGACCGGATTTTCATATGTGCGCCGATGCCTGTCAGCGGAAAAGAAAGCTGCCGGCGGAAGTGGAGAGTTGATGGAAGCCGCGGCAGGTATCCTGTGCCTGGACAGCGACGGACAGCATTCGGCGGAAAACGGGGCGGAACTTCTGGAACTTGTGGAAAACTGTCCGGGTACGCTGATCCTGGGAGGAAGAGATTTCACGGGGAGAGAAGTGCCCTGGAAGTCCAGGCTGGGCAACCGGGTATCTTCAGCCGTGTTCCGGCTGATCAGCGGCAGATATTTAAGTGATACCCAGACAGGACTGCGGGCATTCGACGACAGTCTCCTTGATCTGATGACAGAGACTCCGGGGGAGCGGTTCGAGTATGAGACCAATGTGCTTCTTGCATGTATCTCCCGGGGGATCTGCATTCGGACGGAGAAGATCAGCACGGTTTATATTGATAAAAACGAGGGAACGCACTTTCGTCCTGTCCGGGACAGTGCTGCTATTCTTCGGACACTTTTCGGAGAACTGTTTCGATTTGGCGTCTCTTCTCTGCTGTGCGCTTTTCTGGATCTTTTCCTGTTCTGGCTCTTTGACAGGGGAAAGTGGCCGGCAGGCTGGCAGGAGCGGGCCTGGCATATTGCAGCGGCCACCGCGGGGGCGCGTCTCCTCTCCGCGTCGTTGAATTTTATCCTGAACAGGTACTGGGTGTTCGGCAGAGGAAAGGGGTGGGTCAGCCTCCGCAGATATCTGCTCCTCTGTATCGGCATCGCGGCGGCATCGGCGGCGTCTGTATGGGCAGTATCGGCACTGTTTGGGGCAGACCCGACGGCGGTGAAGATCTTCTGCGACGCCCTGCTCTTTCTCATGTCATGGAGGATACAGAGAAGCAGGGTCTTTCTGGGAAGGAGAAAAGGAGGAAAGAGTCATGCAGGATGAGAGAAAGCGAAACTGCTGGTTTGTATCATATATCTTCTCATCTTCGGTCTATCTGATCTGGAGGATCTTTTTTACGATTCCCTGGTCGGCGGGATTCTTCCAGGCAGCGGCAGGGATCGCTCTGGTCCTGGCGGAAACGGTGACCACTCTGGGAGTGACGGAACTGATGATCGGCAGGATGAAAAGCACCGGCTGTGAGATCCCGTTTCCCGATGTCCCATCAGAGAGCTTCCCTGATGTGGATGTGTTCATTGCCACCCATAACGAATCCGCCGGACTTCTGTACAAGACGATCAATGCCTGTACCTTTCTGGAATATCCGGAAAAAGACAAGGTACACATCTATGTCTGCGACGACGGAAACAGAAGGGAGATCCGGGAGCTGGCAGAACACCTGGGAGCCGGGTATCTGGGACTTCCCGAAAACCGGCATGCCAAGTCGGGAAACTACAACAATGCCCTTGCCCGTACGTCGTCGCCTCTGATCGCGACATTTGACGCAGACATGATACCCCGGAGAGAGTTCCTGGTAAGAACGGTGCCGTATTTTCTGACACCGGATATCCGGATGGGGCTGGTCCAGACGCCCCAGAGCTTTTATAACCAGGATCTGTTTCAGTTCAATCTGTTCTCGGAAAAGGGTATCCCCAATGAGCAGGATTTCTTTTCCCGTGAGATCAATGTGATGCGGAACGCCGCAAATGCGGCGGCATACACGGGAAGTAATACGGTGATCCTGCGCCCGGCGCTGGAGGAGATCGGAGGATTTCCGTATGATACGGTAACGGAAGATTTTGAGACCAGTCTCCGGCTGCAGAAAGCGGGATATATCACATATGCCACGTCTGAGGTGCTTGCCGCGGGACTGTCCACGACTACGGTGGAGAGCATGATCGGTCAGAGAGTCCGCTGGGCGAGAGGCGTGATCCAGAGTATCCAGAACACCGGGGCAGTGTTCACAAAAAAACTGTCCCTGGCGGCCAGGCTGTCTTATCTGAATGCCTATCTGTACTGGTGGTCTTTCCTGTGCAGGATGATCTTTATCCTCGCTCCGATCCTTTTTGCTCTGTTCGGATTCCGTCTTGTGGAATGCGGATTCTGGGAACTCCTTGTATTCTGGCTCCCTTCTCATCTGCTGTACCGGGTGTCCATGGAATATCTGAGCACAAATATCCGCAATGTGAGGTGGAGCCAGATCATTGATACGATCCTGGCGCCTTATCTGATCGTTCCGGTTTTTCTGGAATCCATAGGAATACACCGGAAAAAGTTCAGGGTTACAGATAAAAAGAAACGGAAGGAAAAGACGGCTTCATCAAGGTATCTGATCCCTCATGGAGTGCTGATCTTTCTGACGGCGATATCAATCCTTCATTTTGCACGGGGAAAATACGGGATGGCTCTGGTGTACAGCAGTGTGATCCTGTTTTGGCTGAGTTATAATCTGACCGGACTTCTATATGCAGTATTTTTTATGCTTGGCAGAGAGTCCCGACGTATCTCAGACCGGATCGGGGCGGAAGAAGAAGCGGAAGTTTCGTTCCGCGGAAAGCGGCACAGGGGAAAGACAGTTGACGTTTCCGAAGAAGGAATCGCCTTGAGGTTCCCGGAGCCGGTCTCTCTGTCAAGAGATGACCGGTTCCGGGTGCTTGTCACCACCCCGCATTACCGGGCAGCACTGGACGCAGTGTGCGCATACAGCAGAGAAGAACAGAGCAGACGGAGTTGGTTCGCCGCGGCAGTGGTCGTCCCGGAGACGGAAGAGGACAGGCGGAACTGGCTTCAGATCATTCATGACAGGGAACACTCACTGCCCCGGGAGATCGATCCGTGGATGACCCTATACGATGAAGTGCGCCGGAATATAGAGATGCGCTGGGGAAAGGGAAAAGAAACATGAAAGGAGCCAGAAGAGGATGGAACTGTTTCAAAATATTCTGGAGGGTATGGGACTCTGTCTGTCCATGTGGGGATATTTTTTTGTGGTATTCCGGTTCGGTAAAGTGAAGGTATGGTTTGTCCCTGCTGTTTCCATGACAGGGATCGGTCTTGTGCTCTTCTGGGGCGCGCTGGCGGGAGCCCTGAAACAGACCGCGGATCTGCTTCTGCTGGGAGGTCTTGGGGGATCCGTGATCTTTTTCATTCTGCTCTGCAGGAAAAAGATCCGCTTTCCGGGTCTGAGCCTCTGCGGGGTCTGCTTTGCCGCAGGGACGACTGTGTTCATCTGGCTGACACTGAATCTGAAACTGGTCCATTATGATAATTTTTCACACTGGGCCCTGATCGTAAAATATCTGCTGTCTGCAGATCAGCTTCCGGGTGTGGACACGGAGTTGATCCCTTTTCGGGACTATCCGCCGGGGAGCAGTCTTTTTGTCTATTATATCTGCAGGTACGCCGGACATTCCCAGGGGGTCATGCTGCTTGCCCAGAACATCCTGATCCTCGCATGCTTTTTCTCTGTCTTCGGCGTCATCAGGGAGAAACGCCGTTTCCTGCTCTATTCGTCTCTGGGGATGGGATGTGCTGTCCTGTCCTATCTGAACCTGACTATCCGGATCAACAGCCTTCTGGTAGATTTTCTCCTGCCCCTCCTTGCCATGGCGTCCATTGCACTCAGTTACCGGTGCGGGGAGGAAAAGGGAAGGCTGTGCATCCTTCAGATCCTGCTCCTAGGTTATACAGGGATCGTAAAGAGTACGGGGATGTTCTTCGCAGGGACCGCCGGAGTATATGCCCTCTGGAAGATCGTCAGACCGGGGAAGACACCGCAGGAAAAAGCATTGCCGGGGAAGACATCGCCAGGGAAGAGAGTACGAAAGCTTTTGTATGCAGCACTCCTGATCATCGGCATGACTCTTCCTCTGCTGGCATGGAGGTATCATCTGAAGACAGATCTGGCAGGCTTTACGGGAAAGTTCGAGTCCGGCGGCAAAGCCGGAGCGGCTCCCGTGGGAGAGGAACTGTACGGCAGCGTGATCCGGGATTTTGTCACAGCTGCGCTGGATCCTGCCGGGCGCGCTGTACAGATCTTTCTTCTCTGCAATGTGCTGGCACTGGCAGCCGTCCTCTATGCACGGTTTAAGATGAAGCGCCGGTGGAATCTGGGGCGGATCCTTGTGGCGGCAGATACGGTGGTCTTCCTCTATTATGCGGGAATGCTGTACATGTACCTTTATACTATGCCTGCGGAGGAGTCGCTCCGGATGGCAGGCTTTGAACGGTATGCCTGCAGTGTCATGGTACTGGCTGCGGGGATGCTGATCATGGGGGCAGTGACGGATATGGAAGGTTCCTTTGCCGTGAGCATCGATGAGCGTGGAGCGTACCGGGCGTATTCCTCTCCTGCGGCGAAAAGGAGATATCAGTATGCGGTCCTGGGAACCTTTCTGGTGGCTGTGAATTTCCTCTATTCAGAGGTCAACGGACTGAGAAGTATCCGGCAGGGATATAATGACACCCTTCCGGGACAGGCGGAGAGGATCGTGGGAGACCACTGGTATGAGGGCACCGGGACAGATGAGAAAAGCTATCTCATTGTCGCTTCAGACCGGGAAGGGCAGGTTTCGGATGGAGAGGTGCGCTATGTGTGCAGATATTTTCTCTGGGCGGAGGACGTGGAAGTAACGGATGGGACAGACAGGGGGATGCTGGCGGAGGCGGAAAAGAACTTCGACCAGGTGATCGTCCTTGATCCGGAAGCGGATGCAGGTTCTGTCTTTGATGAAAAATAGAAAAAAGTCATAATCTTCCCCCTGGGAGCATATGCTTTCTGCACGGGGGTGATCATCTTGAATCATAGATTGAAAGAAGAAAAAGAAAACTGTTCTGTCGAAGAAATGACGGCAGGAGGTTATGCTTATCCATATATTGAGCCGTCTCTGCTGGAAAGGGCGCTCGCCATGCTGGAAGAACTGCTCATTTTTTCCTGCGGGTTTACATTTGAGGGAAATCTGATCCTTCCTTCCGGGGATGACCGGTGGATGATACGGATGGCAGAGAAAAACAATGTGAGGCCGGTCCTCGTCCTGACGCCTTTTTCACAAGGTGCCTTCCATAATCAGCTTGTCAGAGTGATCTTGGAAAACAGGCCGATCCAGGACCGGATCATCGCTCAGCTGTCTGCACTGGCAGAAGAACAGGGATACAGAGGGGTGGACATTGATTTTGAAAATGTCCTTCCCGCAGACCGTGTTCGGTATGCAAAGTTTGTGGGAAGGGTGAGAGAAAGATTAGGTGAGAGAGGATGCATAGTGTCTGTGGCGGCAGTTCCCAGGACATCTGATTCGCAGAGAGGGCTGGCTGTGGAGGGAATGGATTATGCGCTTCTGGGAGCGTGTGCGGACCGTGTCTTTTTGAAGACATATGAGTGGGGATATGTTTACGGACCTCCCATGGCGGTGGCTCCTCTTGATAAAGTGCGGCAGGTGGTAGAATATGCTGTTACGAAGATCCCGGCGGAAAAGCTGATCCTTGGGATCCCCAACTATGGATACGACTGGACGCTTCCTTATGAGCGGGGGATCACCCGCGCACGTATGGTAGGAAGCAGGGAGGCGGAGGAGACCGCAGCAGAAAACGGTGTAGTCATCCGCCATGCGGAGATCGCACAGAGTCCCTGGTTTACCTACGTGAAAGGAGGCGCAGAGCATGCCGTGTGGTTTGAAAATGCCCGGAGCCTTACGGCAAAATGGGAGCTGGCCCGGAAATTTGGTCTGGCAGGAGTAAGGTACTGGAATCTGATGCGGGAGTTCCCCGGCGGCTTCACACCGTCCCTGGCGGGCAGACGGAGTGCTTCCGGTACCGGGTAAAATAATACCCTGCACCCAGGACGTCCGCAAGGAACCAGCCGATGGGAACAGCCCACCAAATCCCTGCGACGCCGAATGCGGGAACAGCGGAGAGGACATAAGCCAGAACGACACGGGTGCCGAGAGAGACAACGGTCAGGATCACGGACATTCCCGGACTTCCGATCGCCCGGTAGAGACCGTAGAGCAGGAACAGGATCCCGATGAGGGCGTAAAATGCCCCTTCAATACGCAGATAGCGGACTCCTTCAGCGATGACAGAGACTTCTCCGGTGTCGATGAAAAGGCTCATCAGCGGGCCGGCGAAGAGGACGACAAGGAGGGAGACGGCAAGACCGAACACAGCAGAGGCGGCAGCTGCACAGCGGGTGCCCTTCCGGATCCGGTCATTCTTTCCCGCCCCATAGTTTTGTGCGATAAAGATGGAAAATGCGTTGCCGAAATCCTGTACGGGCAGATAGGCGAAGGCGTCGATCTTTACCGCGGCGGCAAAGGCTGCCATGACTGTGGTGCCGAAGCTGTTGACCAGTCCCTGTACCGCGAGTATCCCCAGGTTCATGATGGACTGCTGCATGCAGGTCAGTCCGGAAAAACTGGTGATCTCCCTGATCCGGGAAAGACGCAGACGTACATTTTTATCTTTCCGGAGAAGATGGGGAAAACGGATCCATGCATAGATGGTGATGCCGATCCCGGATATATACTGGGAGATCACAGTCGCCTCGGCAGCTCCGGCAACGCCCTGCCCGAGTCCGGCGACGAACCAGAGATCAAGGAGGATATTGAGTACGGCGGAGACTGCGAGAAAGATCAGCGGCACCACAGAGTTTCCAAGTGAGCGCAGGAGTGATGCGAAGAAGTTATAGAGAAAGATGCCGATCAGTCCAGCGAAGATCACGATCAGATATTCTCTCATCAGTTCCACCAGTTCATCGGGAGTACGCAGAAACCGGATGATCCAGTCAATTCCCGCGAAGACCAGGACATTGAGAACTACGGTCACTATTCCCAGTAGAGTGAAGGAGGCAAGGATCTCTTCTCTCAGTCCCAGGCTGTCCTTCTGACCGAAACGCATGGAGAAGACTGTGCCGCTTCCCATTGCAAGTCCAAGGATGATGGAAGTCAGAAAGGTCATAAGGGAGAAGGCGGAGCCTACCGCCGCCAGTGCGCCGGCGCCGAGAAAGCGTCCTACGATCAGTGTATCCGCAATATTGTAGCACTGCTGCAGAAGGTCTCCCAGAATCATGGGGACGGCGAAACGCAGCATAGTCCGCATGACGGGACCCCGGGTCAGTTCGTTTTCCATTTTTATCACTGCTTTCTATTCGTAATTTTTAAATTAACATTCGTAAGATATGATAATCTCAAAGGGAATGATTGTCAACCGGAAGAAAACAAAGTATAATGTCAGGGAAAAGTTCAGCCGTCAGAGATGGGAAAGGCTGATAGGCTGAACGTCAACAGGAGAACGGAGACAAAGGAGGCACCATGTTATGTTTTTGGACGGGCTTGACGAACTGGACCAGAAGATCGTGACCCTTCTGATCCGGAACGCGAGGATGTCGTATTCCGAGATCGGGCAGAAGGTAGGCATCTCCCGGGTGGCGGTGAAGATGCGGGTCCAGACTCTGGAACAGAAAGGGATCATAGAGGAGTATACGACGATCATCAACCCGCAGCGGATCAGCGGTGCAGTGTCCTGTTATTTTGAGATCGAAACTAAGCCGGATACTCTGATGGAGGCGGCAGAGATCCTGGAGAAAAATGATACGGTCACCCAGATCTACCGCGTTACGGGAAAGAGCAGATTACATGTCCACGCAGTCGCTTCGTCCAATGAAGAGATGGAAAAACTGATCTGTGATACGGTTGACCATCTGCCCGGAGTGGTGGAATGCACCTGTAATACGATCCTTTCCAGGATCAAGGACATCAAGGGACTCAGGCTGTAGCAAAAGCCGGGACACAAAAAAGTCGGTGGAGAAAAGGCGGGCTATGCAGCAGGCAGAAGAAACGGACATAAGAAACAGGCAGAAGAAACAGAGAGAAAGCGGGAAGGAGCGGCTATGACAGAAGAGATCATTGTGTTCAGCTTTACACGGACAGGGACGGGACTGAACAGAAGTCTGTGCAGGATGATGCGTCAAAGAGGAAAGCGATGTAAGGGCTATGCGCCGGAGAAGTTTGCAGAGAACGGGATTGAACCGGTTCCCGGGGAACTCAGTAAGATCATTGGCGGAAGCTGGGGACAGAGCACGTTTCTCTTTATCGGTGCTGCAGGGATCGCGGTCCGGTATATCGCCCCTTTTGTGAAAGATAAGTTCACGGATTCTCCTGTTCTGGTGATGGACGAGAAGGGGAGATACGTGATCCCCATTCTGTCCGGGCATGTGGGAGGCGCAGTGCGGATGGCGGATGAGATCGCGGAGATGACGGGCGCGGAGGCAGTGCACACTACTGCCACGGACGTACAGAAAAAATTTGCAGTGGACGTGTTTGCGAAGAAAAACAGGCTGTGCGTCACGGACCGCCAGAGGGCAAAGGAAATCTCGGCGGCAGTTCTGGAGGGAGAGCGGATCGCGTTCTGTGTGAAAGCACCGGACTGCCGGATCGAAGGAAAGATCCCGGGGGAACTGGTCCTGTGCGAGGAACCTGAGGAGTTTTTTTCATACCGGTACGGTATCCTTGTTGCGGACAGAGATGATGGCCGGGGAAAGAGTGCGGGGCGAAAGTGCGATGAACAGGGCGGAGTCCTTCTCCTGAAACCGGGAAATGTCATCGCCGGGATCGGCTGCCGGAAAGGAATAAGGACAGAAATTCTGCGGAGCGGACTTGAAAGCGTCCTGAATGAAAATGGTCTCGGTCTGGAACAGGTAGAGGGGATCGCCAGCATCGATCTGAAAAAGGAAGAAACAGCGATCTGCAGTCTTGCCCGTGAACTGGGGATTCCTTTTGACACCTATCCGGCGGAGGTCCTCAAAGAGGTTCCGCGTGTCACTTCGTCTTCGGACTTTGTTGAGAAGATGACAGGAGTTGACAACGTGTGCGAGAGAGCCGCCCTTGCATACTGTCCTGAGGGAAAACTGATCCAGGGAAAATGCATCAGGGAGTCCATGACGGCGGCGCTGGTGAGGCGTCCGCTGAGATTGAACATATAGTATACAGTACGGAGCGGATGCCGGGCGTCCGCTTTATGAAGAACATATAATGCAGGCTGAGAGAGAAGTGGGTGCTGTCAGGAAGTGAGGGGATTTCTGGCAGCACTTTTTTTATTTCTGCGAGCACTGATCAAAGTAGGATGCAGACCTGCCGTGAGGTGCTTTGACTGTCGCGGGTTATCAGAAAAATATAGAAATCATGATCATTTTCAATTACCTGTATCGTTCTATTATACAGAGAGTGCTCTTTACGGAGGAAAAAACATTTGACGCGCGAAGATGAAATATTTAAGAAACTGAAAAACGGTGATGAGAGCGGCGCTGCCGAACTGGTGGAACTGTACTATGAAGATATCCTGAGATACTGCATGTTCCGGCTTCCGGACCGGTATCTGGCAGAGGATGCCGTACAGGAAACATTTCTGAAGGTGTTCCGCTACTTTGACGATTACCGGCATAAAGGCAGGTTTCGCGCTTTTCTGTATAAAGTGGCGGGAAATACCTGCATCGACATAATGAGAAAGAAGCGCTGGGGTCCGATCCCGGAGGATGCTGCCCAGGAAGAAAGCGGTATGCAAAAGACTGAGGAACAGGAGGATTTCCGGCAGATCATACGGAAACTTCCGCCGGAACTGGGAGAGATCGTATTCCTCCGATTCTCCCAGGAACTGCGGCTGAGGGAGATCGCAGAGACCATGGGGATCCCTCTGCGGACCGTCCAGTCCAGGCTGCGGCGGGCTCTGAAGCTGCTGAGAACAGAACTGGAACAGGATACCGGTACAATGGGAGAAAGATCAGTCGAAAAAGAAATCCACAAGGGAGGCAGGACAAAATGAACATATTTACAAAAAGAAAGCAGACAGAGCTCTGGCTGAGGGAAGGATCGAGAAGAGAGAAGATGAGAACTGCTGTGGACGGGGAAAAAGCGGACCGGACAGTTCTGCTTTCCGTTCAGGCATACAGAGATATGCTGGGAAGAAAACGGTCTCTGAACTTCAGGGGACTGCTCCTGCGGCAGGTCCGGTATACGGGATGGATGGTCTGGCTCTGGCAGGCAGTGCTTTTTCTCGGGATCATGGCAGTGTATCACGTTCTTTTCCGGCCTGTTGATGGGAACGTGGACGTGTTTTTTTATCGCAGATTCCAGGATTTCCTGTGCGGGGCGGGGATTCTCTCCGCGTGGAGCAGCGTGCCTTTCCTGTTCCGGTCGTACCGTTGGAATATGGCGGAAGTGGAGGCGGCTTCGAGATGTTCCATGCTGTATCTGCGCACCGCCCAGCTGCTCCTGATGGGAGGCGGGGCAGTCCTGATGGTCGCAGGAGTAGCGGGAACAACCCTTTTGCAGACTGTGGCAGGAGCAGAGAAAGTAGGCGCCTATCTGATATTTCCTTTCCTGCTTTTGGGAAGCTGTATCCTGCATTTCCTTCGGAAGGGAAGGACGGCCTTCCTGCTCCGGGACAGCAGCGCAGCGGGAGCAGTACTTCTTGCGTTCTCTATGGTATGGAGCAGGATCTCCCGGGAGACCGGGTATGAGCCGGGGAGTCTTGTTGTATGGAGCATGTGCGGAGTCCTGATCCTTGTATGGGGATATCAGATATGGATGTGGAAAAAGGAGGAAAACAGATGGAACTTAGCATAAAAGGACTGACCAAACAATTTAAAGATAAGACCGCGGTGGATCATGTGGATCTGACGATCACACCGGGGGTATGGGGACTGCTGGGGGCAAACGGAGCAGGGAAGACTACGCTGATGCGGATGATCGCAGGGCTTAGCAGGCCTGCAGAAGGAACCGTGGCGTACGACGGGATCGAGATCGGCGCCCTGGGAGAAAAATACAGAGATCTTTTCGGATATCTGCCACAGGAATTCGGGTTCTACCCGGAGTTTACCGTATGGGATTATCTGGATTATGTCGCGTCCCTGAAAGGAATGTCACGGAAGGAGGCGGCGGGAAAGATCGAGAAACTCCTTCCTGTATTCGGTCTCTCGGATGTGCGCCGTAAGAAGATCACAAAGCTTTCCGGGGGGACAAAGCGGCGTGTAGGGATCGCTCAGGCGCTCCTGAATGATCCGGAGGTGCTGATCCTGGATGAGCCCACCAGCGGGCTCGATCCTGGGGAGCGGGTGAAATTCCGAAATCTCCTTTCCGAGTTCGCTTCGGACCGGATCGTGCTGATCTCCACCCATATCGTATCGGATGTGGAGTATATCGCGACCCGCAACGCGGTTATGAAGGACGGGAAGATCATTGCGGAGGGCACAACGGAGGAACTGGTCAGAGAGATGGAACATAAAGTATGGTCAGCGGTGATCCCGGAGCAGGACCTGCACAGCTATGAGAGAAAGATGCGGATCGTCAGCATCCGGAACGAAGAGGATCAGATGGTCTCCGTCCGTTATCTGTCAGAGCGCCCATTGACGGAAGATTCCCGGGGGTGCGCTCCCAGGCTGGAGGACCTTTATCTCTGGCTGTTCCCGGAGGAAGGAGAGGTGAGATAGATGAGAGTGTATCAGGCTGAATTAAAAAGGATATTGAAGACCAGATCCGTACAGATCCTGTTTGCGGCGGCGGTCCTGATCTCGGCAGTGCTGGCCTATTTCCCATGTACATTTGCAGAATATGTCTATGAGGATGAGGCAGGACAGGAGGTAACGCTGACGGGGAGGAAGGCGATCCGGATGATACAGGAACGACAGGGACAGTATGAGGGAGAGATCACGGAAGAAAAGCTTGCCGACGCGGTGAGACAGTATGGCGAGTTCGCCTCCCGCTATGAGGGCGGACTCCCCAACGGCATCTATGATGAGAGGGTGACCGCAGTGGATTCCTATAGATATGTATTTGCGATCAACCGTCTGCTGACCAGGATGCAGGAAGTAAATGCGGATCCGGATACCGGGATCGCACCGGGGATGGAGGCGCTGACAGAGGAGGACGCACAGAACTTTTATGAGCAGTGCAGACAGCATGTGAAAGAACTGATCTATCTGGAAAACGGACACGGGGCGAAAGGAGACAGTGCGGTTGCTCAGGCAGAAATGCTTTACGATAAAGTACAGATGCCCTTCTCCTATTATCCATACATCAGTACGAATGCCATAGAGTATACCGGGCTCTGCGTTCTCTTTCTCGTTCTGATCGGCATGATCCTGATGGTACCGCTGTTTGCCAGTGACCGGCAGACTCAGGCGGATCAGATCATCAAGTGTACAAAATACGGAAAACGCAGGCTCGCATCAGTAAGGATACTGGCAGGCGTGACCGTGGCGACAGTCATGTATGCTGCAGGGATCACGCTTTTTCTTCTGGTCATGAACAGTCTGATCGGTTGGGAGAGCCTGAAGTCGTCGGTGCAGATCACGGTTTCGGCGGTCGTGTTCCTTCCTGTTACCGTAGGAGGACTGGAAGTGATCATTGCAGCGGCAGGCTATATCACTCTGCTCGCGACAGTATGTTTTACATTGTTTCTGTCCGGGCAGATGAAAAGCGTGTTTGCTTCGGCGATCACGGCATTTGTCTTTTTCCTTCTTCCGGTGGTGTGTTATATGATCTTTGACGGAAATGTGAGAAACTGGATCTGCAGCATCTTCCCCTCCGGCGGGACGGGACTGATAAACAGCTTTACCTATGCTGTGACAGATACAAAGTTTGCTTTCATCGGAGACCAGGCGATCTGGACGCCGTATCTTATGATGGCGGCGGCTCTGATCGAAGTCATCCTTTTTATCCCTTTCACAGTGACGGGATGGTGCAGGAAAAGAGGATGAACGGACAGACGATGAGAAAACAAATGAGAAAAGAGGCGCCGGATGTGGATCAGTTTCACATCCGGCGCCTCCTTTATGTGCGATACGCCCGGAGGGCAGCCGCCGTGCTTGCACGAACGGGCATCCGATGACCTGTATGTCAGAATCAGAATTCGGACTGTAGAGCGTCATATCCGGTCTCTTTCGTACGGATCCTCATCGCGCTGCGGATCTCATAGCTGAAGATCTTACCGTCTCCGACTTCGCCCGTATATGCAGTTTTCTGGATCGTATCGATGACTTTTTTCTCCCATTCCTCGGAAGAGACAACAATTTCAAATTTGATCTTTGGCTGAAGGAAGAGGTCAATCTCGGATCCGCGGACGATCTCTTTGTATCCGCGCTGCACGCCGCATCCCATGATCTGTGCCACGGTGATACCGTTTACCTGGATCTTGTTGAGGGCTTCCTTTACCTCCTCATATTTTTCTTCCCTGACGATGGCTTCTATTTTAATCAACATAGTCTGTTCCTCCTATCCTTTCACTTTTATACCAGAATGCTTTCATTTAGTCAAAACCGTTGAAGGACGGGTAAGCATTCTCTCCGTGCTGTGAAGAGTCCAGTCCGACGATCTCATCCTTCTCGTCGACACGGAGTTTTGTGAAGATACGGATGATACCGATGCAGATCAGAGAGCCTACTACTGCGACAGCGATCGTCACAAGGATACTGATGATCTGGGCGGCAAAAAGCCTTGTTTCACCGAATACGAGACCATCCCACTGGGCAACGGAGTTGATGGAACTCTGACCGAAGAGGCCTGTTGCGATTCCGCCCCAGATACCTCCGATACCGTGGCATCCGAATGCGTCGAGAGAGTCATCGATCTTCAGTTTCTGTTTGATGATGTTCATCATTGTATAGCAGATCGGGCTTACAAGTGCACCGATGATGAAGGACGCCCAGATCGGGACAAAACCTGCTCCTGGTGTGATCGCGACAAGTCCTACTACAAGACCTGTGCAGGCGCCTACCAGCGTCGGTTTTCCGTCTTTGACTGTATCAATGAGCATCCAGGAAAGCAGAGCCGTTGCCGCTGAAATGGATGTTGTCATAAATGCGTGAGCTGCAAGTCCGTCGGCTGCAAGTGCGCTTCCTGCATTGAAGCCGTACCACCCGAACCAGAGAAGAGCTGCGCCGATCACAACGAACGGAATGTTGTGGATGCGGTAAGTTGCCTTGTTATAGCCGCGTCTCTTTCCGAGATAGATCGCAAGGACAAGCGCACTCACGCCGGAGCTGATATGCACCACGTTTCCGCCTGCGAAGTCAACAGAACCGATCGCAGCGAGGAATCCGCCCTGACCCCATACCATATGTGCCATTGGATAGTAAACGATGACCGACCAGAGTGCGATAAAAGCAAACAGTGCCTTGAATTTCATTCTTCCTACAACTGCGCCGGTGATCAGTGCCGGTGTGATCATCGCAAACATCATCTGGAATCCGGCATATACAAGATGCGGGATACTGTCGGAATAAGGACCGGCGTCCCAGCCGACTCCGTTCAATGCGATCCAGTCAAAGCTCCCGATGACTCCGCCGTGGTCGCTTCCGAAAGAAAGAGAATATCCGAAAAGAGTCCACATAAATACAGAGAGCCCCATGATCGCCACGCAGGCCATCATCGTGTTAACAACATTTTTTCTCCTGACGAGACCGCCGTAGAAAAAAGCAAGTCCCGGCGTCATGATAAAAACAAGCGCCGCACAGATCATTATAAATCCAGTGTTTCCTGTGTCCATAAAAATACCTCCCATGTACCTTTGGATTTCGGACAATGTCATGCCGCCGTACGTCAGTATGAATGCAGAACAGAAAGCCGGAAGCCGGATCTGTGACTGCTGTGCATTATCCGTATAAAACAAGAAAAGACGCCTGATCGGTGAGGGCGTTTTCTTCGCCTCATCATCAGACGTCTTTGTCTTGTCGCTAAGTCTAGCAGAACAAAAAAGAAAAATCAAGCTGAAAAAGAATAAAAATAAAGTTTTTGTTAAAAATTCAAGAAATTTTTGTGGATTTATTTAAATTATCTGGCAAATTCACAGACGGAGAGATATTTTTGTTTCAGAACAGATATACAACAGGTGCCTGGAATGTTACAATGTAGAGGTAAAAAAGTAGAAGTAAAAAATAAAAATCTAGGAATACATACAAGAAAACAGAGGTTATTTTAATCATGAAAAAAGCGGACATCCTGATCTTCGCCGGGACGACAGAAGGTAGAAAACTTGCGGAATATGCATCAGAACGGGGAATAAGCTGTTATGTGAGCACTGCCACCGGATACGGAAAAAGCATCCTTGAGAAACTGCACGGGATCAACTGCATCTCCGGGCGGATGGATGAAAAAGAGATGGAAGACTTTATAAAGGAGAAGGAGATCGGGCTTGTGATCGACGCCACCCATCCCTTCGCCGTGGAAGTGACGAAGAATATAAAGTCAGCCTGCACGGCAGCCGGCGCGCAGTATATCCGCTGCCTCCGGGACCAGTGGGATCGAAAAACAGAGGATGCACCGGACGGGGAACGGACACAGACAGCGGATGCAGCAGAGGACAGTATCACAGGAAATGTTATCACCGTAGATTCTGTGGAGCAGGCGGTGGAATATCTGCAGCATACCCATGGAAATATCCTGGTCGCGACAGGGAGCAAGGAACTCAGGCTCTACACCCGGATCAGGGACTATGAAAAACGCTGTTTTGCCCGGGTGCTTTCTACAAAAGAAGCGGTGGAGGAAAGCGTGGGACTGGGATTCAAAGGGCGAAATCTGATCGCCATGCAGGGACCCTTCTCCGTGGAGATGAATGTGGCGCTGCTCCATCAGACAGAGGCGGGATACTTTGTTACAAAAGAATCGGGAAAAGCAGGAGGATTCGAGGAAAAACTGGAAGCAGCCCGGACAGTGGGAGCAGTACTCATCGTGATCGGACGCCCGGCGGAGAAAGGCAAGACTTTGGAGAATGTATTCCGGATAATGGAACAGTTTAGTTAAGAGGGGATGACAAATGGAAGAAAACAATAACAACATCAACAGCCAGACAGAAATTATGGATAAAAGGGAAGAAGTAAGACCGAGTGCACCGCTCCTTGGAAAAGGGATCTGGATCCTTTTCTGGATGTTTATCCCGTCGATCCTGGCAAATATCATGAGCAACGAGACTCTGATCGAATGGATGCCGGTATTATACCTTCCGGGACAGACTCTGCAGATCGCCTGCCTGGTCATCTACAACCTTGTCCTGCTGAAGATGTCCCCGGCAGAGAGGAGGTATCGGACCGCCGGGATCTGCGGGATGATATCTGCAGGAATGACGGTTGTGCTGCTGTTGATCCCGGGGAGCGGAGAGAGCGTGGCATGGACAGCACTGCTGGCCTTTCCGGCCGCGATCGTGGCGTTTGCAGGAGAATATTATGAGTACACAGGACATGCGGAGGTCTTAAGCGGGGTGGACCTGATCCTGTCAGAAAAGTGGAGGAAACTCTGGCGGTGGTACGTCGGGCTTCTTATCGCGGCAGCTGCGGGGATCCTGATCCTGTTTATGGGGCTGATGGCTTTCGCCGTTTTGATCATCGGAGCGGTTGTCATTCTTGCGGCGGCGATCGGGATCCTGGTGGTCGGGATCCTGAAGCTTGTATATCTTTACCGGACTGCGAAAGTGTTCCGGAATTAGAGAAATATTACATCACAGGCGGGATATATCCCGCCTGTATCGCTTTTGTCACAGCTTCCACCGTCGAGGAGACATCCAGTTTTTCAAAGATGTGCTGGATGTGGTTGGACAGGGTACGGGTCGGGTTGTCAATCCCGTTTTGCTGTGTTATCCTATAAAAAGATCTTTCGGGGAGGAAAACGCGATGAATCAGGGATTGATCCATATTTACTGCGGGGACGGAAAAGGAAAGACTTCGGCGGCTATCGGTCTTGCCGTGCGGGCGGCAGGAAACGGCATGAATGTTTTGTTTGCACGGTTTCTGAAGAATGAGTCGTCCGGGGAACTGAAAGTTCTGGATGAGATCCCGCAGATCACAGTCCTTCATCTGGAAAGATCCTTCGGTTTTTTTCAGACTCTGACAGAGGAAGAGAAGGAAGAAGCGCGGAAGATGTATGCCAGACTCTGGGACAGGATATCCGGGGAGATAAAAAAAGGCTCCTGGGATATGCTGGTCATCGATGAGTTCATGGCGGCATACCGCTACGGGCTGATCGCCCGCGATGAGGCACTTCGTTTTCTGCGTGAAAAACCGGCAGAACTGGAGATCGTCCTGACCGGGCGTGATCCGGACGAGTCTCTTGTGGAACTCGCCGATTATGTGTCGGAGATCCGCAAGGTAAAACATCCCTTTGACCGGGGGATCCGGGCGAGAAAAGGGATAGAGTACTGAATGCGGCGAAAGCTGTGTTCACCCAAGCATACATCTGGAAGATACGAGGAAGTCAGGTGAGAATCCTGCGCAATACCCGTTGCTGTATTGGAGGAGCGGCGTCCCAGTTTGCGTTGCAAAAGTCACTGCAGGCAGGTGCCTGTGGGAAGGCGGGACAGACGCGGCGATCCCTAAGCCAGAATATTCACTTTCAGATTGGGGTTACGGGAATATGACCGGGTATGCTGCAGATTCTTTTGTTTTTGTGGCACCTGGGGGTATTCGGCAGTTATGTCTGATAACTGCATGCTGTGAAGCGGAGCTCAAAAGTCCGTTTTACGAGAAAACAGTAAAGTGGATCCTGAGTGTTTTGATACACATGGTGATCCGGGATTGTCACAAAAAGGAGAGAAAAGAATGACAAAAAAAGAAACGATCTTACTGAAGGCATCCGTCGCGATAGCGGCGCTGTCTGCCGTCGCACCTGTATCTAATGCGATGCACATCATGGAGGGCTACCTGCCGGCAGGGTACTGCATAGCGTGGGGAGCCATCTGCCTGCCATTTCTGATCGCAGGGTTTATCTCGCTCAAAAACAAGATAAGAGAAAACAGAAGAAATATGACGCTGATCGCCATGGCGGGAGCATTTATCTTTGTGATCTCATCACTTAAGATCCCGTCTGTCACGGGAAGCTGTTCCCATATGACCGGGACCGGGCTGGGCGCCATCCTTCTGGGACCGGCGGCGGTGAGCGTGCTTGGGATCATCGTGCTGGTATTCCAGGCGGTACTCCTGGCACACGGCGGACTGACTACGCTGGGCGCAAATACATTTTCCATGGCAGTGGCGGGGCCACTTGTCTCTTTCGGACTGTATAAACTGTGCGGGAAGCTTAAAGTAAACCGCAGGGTGAGTGTCTTCCTGGCAGCGTTCCTGGGAGATCTGTTTACTTACTGTGTCACCAGTATACAGCTTGCTCTCGCCTATCCTTCGGAAGCAGGCGGCGTGGTCGCTTCCGTTCTTAAGTTCCTGGGCGTGTTTGCGCCGACCCAGCTTCCCCTTGCAGTGATCGAGGGGATCCTGACGGTTGTGATCGTCATCGGTCTTGAAGCTTACGCGGCACCGGAACTTAAGAGCATCGGATTTTTGAAACAGAAGGAGGCGAGATAAGATGTCTAAAAATGCAAAAACAGTTATCGTGCTCTTGATCCTTGCTGTACTGATCGCGGCAGTACCGCTGTTTGTGCTGAGAGATGCAGAGTTTGGCGGATCGGATGACGCCGGAAGCGTGATGGTAGAGGAGATACAGGGAGAGTATACTCCCTGGGCGACCCCTGTTCTCGAGAATGCACTGGGAGGAGAACTTCCGGGGGAAGTGGAAAGCCTGATCTTCTGCGTGCAGACCGGCATCGGAGTGGGAGTGATCGCCTTCTTCATGGGACGGTTTGTAGAGCGGAAAAAGTGGATGAAAGCCATGGAGCAGAAAGAGGGCAGGGACTCCTCTGATCCGGGAGAAAAATCTGTTTATGCGGGAGCGGAGGAGACAGATGATCCTCATTGATAAGCTCTGCTACAGGTCCGGACTCCGATATGTGAACGCCACAGAGAAGTTCGTGTATGCCGTCCTGTCTCTGGTGTTCTGTGTTGTGAGCGGCTCCGTGGCTGTAGCTGTTCCGGTGTTTCTGATCAATGGGATACTGACAGTGGGAAAGGGGAAGATCCCCCTTTCCCGCTATATCAGACTGCTGCAGATCCCGGCGGCATTTCTGATCCTGGGGACTGCTGCGATCCTGATCAATATATCTGAAGTCCCGATGGATGCGTTTGCATTTCCGATCGGGAAATGGTATATCACCGGAAGCGTGGAGTCGGTGATCCGCGTCTGCCGGCTGTGCATCACAGCCCTTTCGGCTGTATCCTGCCTGTATTTCCTGTCGCTGAACACCACGATGACAGATATACTGGGGGTGCTCAGAAAACTTCATCTGCCGGATCTCCTGATCGAGTTGATGATGCTGATCTACCGGTTTATCTTCCTGCTCCTGGAGACGGCATCCGCGATCACGACAGCGCAGGAGTCAAGGCTTGGAAACAGGGACTACAGGACCAGAATCCGTTCTTTTGGCGCCATGGCGTCTGCCCTTTTTGTGCAGGCGCTGAAGCGTTCCAATATGCTTTATGATGCAATGGAGTCCAGGTGCTATGACGGGACGATCCGCGTGCTGCCGCAGGAACAGCCTGCAAGAAAAAAAGAGATCATCTGGATCGCAGTTTATGAGATCCTGCTTTTATTGATAACGATATGGAGTATAATAGAATGAAACAGGAAAAGGAATGGGTCATCGAGGCCCAAAACATTTCCTACACTTATGAGGAAAATGAAAAGCCGGCTCTTGAAGGCATGAGCCTGAAGATCCGCCGCGGGAGCAAAGTTGCGTTTATGGGCGGGAACGGATCGGGAAAATCAACCTTTTTCCTGTGCCTCAACGGGATAAGGAAACCGGATGAGGGACGGGTGCTCATAGACGGAGAGCCTGTCTCCTACACGCGGAAAGGGCTGCTCGATGTGCGGCGCAGAGTCGGGATCGTATTCCAGGAGCCGGACGACCAGCTCTTTTCTGCCAGCGTATATCAGGAGATATCTTTCGGGATCCTGAACCTTGGCGTGGGAGAAGAAAAAGCGCGAAAAGAGGTGGAACGGGTGATAAGGGAACTTGGCATCCTTCCGTTTCAGGACCGCCCGGCACATGCGCTGAGCGGCGGTCAGAAAAAGCTGGTGGCGATCGCGGATATCCTCGTGATGGATCCGGAAGTCATGATCCTGGATGAACCGGCTTCATCTCTGGACCCGAAGCACACGAAGATCGTGCGGGGGATCGTGGAAGGGCTGACAGAGAGGGGCATCACTGTGCTGATGGCAACTCACGACATGGATCATGCCTTTGGCTGGGCGGACGAGATCGTGCTGATGCATGAAGGGAGAGTCCTGAAAAGCGGCATTCCTCTCGAAGTCTGCTCAGACCGGGGGGCGTTGGAAAAAGCCAATCTTGAGGTGCCGGCTGTGCTGAGACTGTATGAAAAAATGAGAGAAAAGGGAATGGTCTCTCCGGAAGGAGGCATTCCCAGAACAATGGAAGAACTGGAAAGGAGACTTGTGTGATGAAAAAGGGAATCCTCGTGGTCAGTTTTGGGACAAGCCATCTGGACACTTTGGAGAAGACGATCGCAGTCATCGAGAGAGAGGTGGCTGAAAAATTTCCGGAGGCGGGTGTGTACCGGGCTTTTACGAGCGGGATGATCATACGGAAGCTGGGGCGCACAGAAGGGCTCCATATCGATACCGTGACAGAAGCCCTGCGGCGTATGTCTGCGGATGGGATCGAAGATGTGATCGTACAGCCCACCCATATCATCAACGGCATCGAGAACGACCGGATGATGGAGGACCTGATGGAGAATATGGGACTGTTTCAGCGGATCCGTGTCGGGAAACCGCTTCTGAGCAGTGTGGATGATTATAAAAAGGCGATCCATGCGGTGATGGCGGAGACGGAACTTTCGGACGGGGAAATGCTGGTGTTTATGGGACATGGTACGGACCACCATGCAAACTCCGCATACCCCACGCTGGAGTATACATTCCATGCATTGGGATACAGCCAGGTGCTGGTAGGGACTGTGGAGAGCTTTCCAGATCTTAAGAATGTGATGGCAAAATTGAAGATCGCGGGAAAGAAGAATGTAGCCCTCATGCCCTTTATGCTGGTAGCGGGAGACCACGCCAAAAATGATATGGCAGGGGAAGAGGATTCCTGGAAGAGTGAACTGGAAGACGAGGGCTATGAGGTGCGCGTGATCCTCAAAGGTCTGGGTGAATTTTCGGGTATCCGGAAGATCTTTCTGGAACATATAGAGGAGGCTGGGATGTGAACATGGGATACTTTTATTTCGCCCGGCACGGGCAGACAGTGTGGAACGTGGAGAATAAGATCTGCGGAGCAACAGATATAGAACTGACGGAGAAGGGGCATCAGCAGGCAGTGGAACTGGGACAGAAGATCCTCGATGAAAAAGTGCATATTGATGAGATACTCTGTTCTCCGCTGAAACGGGCGGCTGATACTGCACGCCATATTTCTGAGATCACAGGCATTCCCATGCGTGTGGAACCAAGACTCAAAGAGCAGAATTTCGGAAAATATGAGTCCACGCCGAGAAACGGGGAAGAGTTCCAGTATGCAAAAACATGTTTTGCGGACAGCTATGACGGCGGGGAGTCCATGATCCGTTTCTGCCAGAGGATCTATGATCTCCTCGATGATATAAAGACGGAGTCCGACAAAAAGACATATCTGCTGGTGGCGCACAATGGTGTTGCCAGGGCAGTCCAGTCCTATTTTACGGATATGACAAATGAGGAGTTCGCAAGATTCGGGATCAGGAACTGCGAACTGAGGAAGTTTGGATTCTGACAAAAAGCGATAAATGACGGGATAAACGAAAAGCGGTGCGTCCGGAGCGGAAACGGATGCATCGTTTTTGTTTATCCTGCCTGTGAAAAGTATCATTTGAAAAAATTCCTGCGATATAGTATATGACATTACCTGGTTGACAATTCTACTTTTGTAGAATATAATTATTCTACAAAAGTAGAAGAAAAGCACCAGAGAAGGACCGCGGAGATATGACGGCGATCCTGCGGGGAAAAAGGAGGTTTTGCTATTATGAAAGAAATGAAACGGCTTCCCGAAAGTGAACTTGAGATCATGCAGATCATATGGAAGGAGACGGCGCCTGTTTCCAGGATGACTATCGAGACGGAGCTTCAGAACATCCATCCGCTTGCTCCGACCACGATCCTGACTCTTTTGACCCGGCTTTGCGAGAAAGGATTTCTCTCATTGAAAAAAAAAGGACGTACAAACCTGTATGAACCTTTGATCACGGAGAAAGAGTATCTTGCGGCAGAGAGCAGGTCGTTCCTCGACCGGCTCTTTCATGGTTCTGTTGCGGGATTTGCCACTGCGCTGTGTGACAGCGGCATAAAAAAGGAGGAACTGGAAGAACTGAGGCAGCTTCTTGAAAAGGGGGAACTGTAGATGAATGAACGGACTGTTGCTTATTTATTTCAGATCATCTGGGCACTGTTCCTGGGAGGAATGCTCGCGTTTGGGTTCCGTTCCTCGTGGAATGTGGAGAATGGGCAGAGGGGTCTTCTCGGTGAGACCAGATCCGGGACTACGGTTTGGATCGACCCGATCGCGTTCCCGGTACTTATTGTCATATATGTAGCTGCGTATATGACGATACTTAACCGAGGAGGACAGAGCCGGTCCTTTCTGATCGGTTTTGTGACTGATATCTTTTTGTTCACCAGCATCTATTTTATACTGCTCCTGCTTATCCTGCCGGTCCTGAGAAAACATTTTTCTGCCAGGATGTGCGCTACTTTATGGCTGATACCGGTATTTCTGTTTTATCAGCCGCAGATACTCGTAACACTGACAGTCCGTCCTCCGGCGGCGGTGATCTATATCCCGGGAGAAGTCATGAGAACTGCGGTCTTCATCTGGGCAGTGGGAGCGATCTTGATAATGGGTATCCAGACGGTATCCCATCTGTGGTTTGCCGCCGGGATCAGGAAACATTCCCGTCCGGTGACAGACAGGGAACTCACAGAGAAATGGGAGACCTTAAAAGAAGGACTGGGACTGGATATCCCGATCAGACTGTGGTACTGCAGCACGATCAAAACACCGCTTTCCATAGGGATGCGCAAAAAGAACAAGATCACCTGTCTGCCGGAGAGGTCCTATACGGCAGAAGAAGCGGAACTTATCTTTCTGCATGAACTGCACCATATCCAGCGCAATGATACACATACAAAATTTTTCCTGAAGTTCTGTACCGCGCTGGGATGGTTCCAGCCTTTTATCTGGATCGCGGTGAAAAAGGCGGAGGCAGATTTGGAACTGTCCTGTGATGAGATCGTGCTGAAGGGAGCAGGCAGCGACAGGAGGAGAAAATATGCCGAGATGCTTCTGGAGACGGCGGGCGAACCGAGAGGGTTTACAACCTGCCTTTCAGCATCTGCAGAAAGCCTGCGGTACAGGATGAGATCGACTTTGAGTGAGAAGAAAAAAAGAGCCGGAGCCGGCCTGCTGTTCTTTGTAATGTTTTTTAGCTGTTTCTGTGTCGGCAAGACTGCATTCTCAACAGATCGCGATACGCTGGGAAATGTTCTGGAGACAGATCCATCCAATATCACTTCGGCATTTTATACTGAGGATCTTGAAAGCGGGGAGAGAATAGAGGTTGTTGACAGGGAAGGTCTGCTGGATCATATATCAGGGATCCGTGTGGACAGACTGCTCTACAGATATGAGGTGATGATGAGCTACAATGAACCCGTAATTTTGGGAACGGTTTCATCAGATGACACAGAGTTCACGTTGTTCGGGGAATATCTGGAGATTATCCGGCATGAAACAGGGGAAACGTTGTTGTATCATGTGGCAGATCCGATCGATTGGGAGTATGTGAGAACGCTGTGACAAGGGTGATGACGATCAGAAAGCAGAAATAAATGTGGTATGTCCAATGAAGGGAGGACCAGATTTCCAGCCGCTTATCTGAGAGTGTGATAATGTCAGAATTGTGTGAATTGTCTGAAATAAATAAAAAATAGAAAAAACATTGACAATTCCTTTTTGAGGTGATAAGATAGCACCTGTCGCTGAGGAAAGCACCTTGAGACCGCAGCACAGAAGCACTGCCGGAGACGCGGAGGCGGAACGACCGGAGTGCGGGGAGCGGAAAAGGGGAGCTGGAAGCGCTGAAAAAACAAATGAAAAAAAGTTGTTGACATCGCTGAACTGATGTGATAATCTATACAAGCTGTCGCTTGAAGCGGACCGAGAGGAAAGCGGAGAGGACAGAAAAGAAGAATAAAAAAGTTCTTGACAAAGCGAAAGAGATTTGATAGAATATCAAAGCTGTCGCAAAGAAAGAACGACAGGAACCTTGATAACTGAACAATAGACAACAACCCTTGAAAATTTCTTTGAAGAGAAAATTTTTCGAACAGCGGAGACCGCGCGAGCACGGCGATGGTCCGGAGAATTTATTTTCCGGGAACA
>DWXK01000093.1 GCA_019119205.1 Candidatus Mediterraneibacter intestinavium | reverse complement strand
CCAGCAGAGTGCGTACGTCAAGAGGATGGAGTCCGATGGTAGGCTCATCAAATACGAAAACGGAATCTGACTGAGCTTTTCCCATCTCGCTTGCCAGCTTCAGGCGCTGCGCTTCTCCGCCGGAGAGACTGGGCGTTTCTTCCCCCAGTGTGAGATATCCGAGACCCAGATCTTCCAGTACCTGCAGCTTCTGCCGGACGGATTTCAGATTCGCGCAGGCTTTCAACGCTGTGCTCACATTCATTTCCATTAGTTCTGGAAGAGAGAAGGAATGTCCATTTTTATCTTTCTTATTCGCGTATTTTATTTTCTCCGCACTTTTTGAATATCTTGATCCACGGCATTTTGGACAGGTAATCTTTACATCCGGAAGGAACTGTACATCCAGACTGATCACCCCTGTTCCGTCACAGACCGGACAGCGGAGTTTCCCCGTATTGTAGGAAAAGTCTCCGGCCCTATAGCCAAGTTCCTTTGCGTCCGAAGTACGGGCAAATGTCTTGCGTAGCTCGTCGTGGACATTGGCGTAGGTGGCTACGGTGGAGCGGACATTGACGCCGATGGGCGTGGCGTCGATCAGTTTTACATGTGCAATCCCGTCTGCGTTGACGGCACGTACATGATCCGGCAGCGGTTTCCCGTCAATCCATGCCTCCAGACCGGGGATCAGACTCTCAAGGATGAGTGTCGTTTTGCCGGAGCCGGACACGCCTGTGACTACGGTCAGCCGGCCCTTCGGAATGTCCACTTCCAGCGGCTTGACGGTATGGATGGCTGAAGTGGAGAGACAAATCTTCCCTTCAGAAAACATCTCAGAAGCGTCAGTCTGTTTTCTTACCGGAGTCTGAGGTTTGCCGGTGAGGAAAGGCCCGATCAGGGAAGCAGAATTTCCGGCAAGTTCCGGTACGGTTCCCTGAGCGATCACTTCACCGCCGTCGATGCCGGCTCCAGGCCCCATCTCGATGATCCAGTCTGCATCTGAAAGGATCTGTGAGTCATGGTCGACCAGAAGAATGGAATTGCCGTCCGCGATCAGGTCGTGCATCACACCTGTCAGTCCGACGATATTGGAGGGATGAAGACCGATGGACGGCTCGTCCAGAACATAGAGGACTCCTGTAGTCCGGTTGCGAACCGCGCGGGCAAGCTGCATCCTCTGTCTCTCCCCGGTGGACAGTGTAGAAGATGCGCGGTCCAGTGTCAGATATCCCAGACCAAGATCCAGCAGCCGTTTTGCAACAGTCTGAAAAGACTCGCAGATGCTCTTTGCCATAGGACGCATTTCCTCCGGCAGGGAGCCGGGGACTTCCGATACCCATTCCGTTAGATCAGACAGAGTCATGCGGCAGGCTTCGGCCAGAGAGATCCCCTTCAGCTTCGGCGCTCTTGCGGCTTCAGACAGACGGGTGCCTCCGCAGTCAGGGCAGGTCTCCAGTTTCAGAAATTTCTCAACCCGCTTCATTCCTTTCTCATCTTTGACTTTGGAGAGGGCGTTTTCTACTGTGTAGACAGCATTGTAATAAGTAAAGTCCAGTTCTCCTGCCTGATTGGTCTTTTTTGAATGGTAGAGGATATGTTTCTTTTCGGCGGGACCGTTGTAGACAATATCTTTTTCTCTGTCTGTCAGGTCGCGAAAAGGAATATCCGTGCGCACTCCCATTTCCCGGCAGACGTCGGTCATAAGAGACCACATGAGAGAATTCCATGGCGCAACCGCACCTTCATCGATTGTGAGGGATTCATCAGGAACAAGGGAGGATCGGTCCACCGTGCGTACCGTACCGGTTCCGTCACAGGTGCGGCACGCTCCCTGACTGTTAAATGCCAGTTCCTCTGCGGCGGGAGCGTAGAAACGGGCGCCGCATTCCGGACAGACCAGCTCCTGTCCGGCGGCAACAGCAAGAGAAGGAGCAAGATAATGCCCGTTGGGACATCTGTGATTCGCCAGTCTCGAATACATCAGACGCAGGCTGTTCAAAAGTTCAGTCCCCGTACCGAACGTACTGCGGATGCCGGGAACTCCGGGGCGCTGGTGGAGCGCAAGGGCAGCAGGAACATAGAGCACCTCATCCACGTCTGCTTTTGCAGCCTGCGTCATGCGCCGTCTCGTGTAGGTGGACAGGGCGTCCAGATAGCGTCTTGATCCTTCTGCGTAGAGGACGCCGAGGGCGAGGGAAGACTTGCCTGAGCCGGATACGCCGGCGATGCCCACGATCTTTCCAAGAGGCACATCAACGTCAATATTTTTCAGATTGTGGACCCGTGCTCCGCGGATCAATATTTTATCTTTCACAAGCGATCGTCCTTTCTACATAAAGTATGGTAATTATACTCTCTTTCTTTGAAAACATCAATTTTCCGGTAATGCTCCTCGTATCTTAAATTTGAGTATAGAAAAAACGGTTGCTCTCCAATAGAGTTAACCATTCGATGAAATTCATAGAGTGGCTGTGAATGCAGAACATTCTTTGTGCGCCGGCGCTGGTCTGCGTATATGATCTGTGGTATGATATTCTATAAAAGTTCAACCATCTGAATGTCAGCAGACGGATTTATGCTTGCATAGGAATCTGGCGACTGACATTCAGATGAGGTGAGCGCCTGTTAATGAGTAAAACAGTGGCAACAGCCACGATAAGCACGAAGTGCGGTTTTACGAATGGCGCGGGTTGAACTCTTATAATATTGGAATTCAGAAGGATTAATCATAAGACACAGGGAGGAAGATTATGTCTAATGCAGTTGTTACTTTAAGAAAAGGCGCAGGCCGTACGCTCAAGCAGGGCGGACCATGGATTTACGACAATGAGATAGAAAGTATTATGGGAAGCTTTGAGGACGGAGATATCGTACTCGTCCATGATTTCGACGGTTATCCGCTGGGGCGTGGATTTATCAACCGGAATTCAAAACTGACGGTGCGCATGATGACGAGAAACCGTGACACAGAAATTAATGAAGATTTCATCCGAATGCGTGTACAGAATGCATGGGAGTACCGGAAGAAAGTGATGGATGATATTTCCAGCTGCCGGGTGATCTTCGGAGAAGCAGATTTCCTGCCGGGTATCGTGGTGGACAAGTTCGCGGATGTGCTGGTGGTGGAATCTCTCGCTCTGGGAATCGACCGC
>DWXK01000092.1 GCA_019119205.1 Candidatus Mediterraneibacter intestinavium | reverse complement strand
GTTGATTGCCACGATCTCAAATCCTTCTGCTCCAAACATCTGTCTGAAAGCGAGACGTCCGATACGTCCAAATCCATTAATCGCTACTTTTACTGCCATGATTAATTCCTCCTAAAAGTTTAAAAAATTTTTGACTGGTAGCCAGTCATGGCAATGAATCTTTAACCTCCCGTGATTGTTAAAGATTCATCAACTAAAATAATTGTACTAAAACAGAAACAAAAATTCAAGTAGAAAATGTATTTTTATACAGCTATCCTCTCATTCTGTCTTATACCGGCTTTATCGTGCCTCCTCCGAGCACATATTCTCCGTCATAGAGCACCACAGCCTGCCCCGGCGTCACCGCCCTGATGGGCTCCTCGAAGGTACATGTGATCTCGTCTCCGCCGGTCTTTTCCACGGTGCACCAGGCGCCTTTATGGTTATAGCGGATCTTCGCGAACACCCGCCTCGGCTCTGTCAGATCCTCTATAGCCATAAAGTTCAGTCTGTCCGCTTTGAGCGTCCGGGTCAGGGATTCCTCATATGTCCCGATGACCACCTCGTTCGTCTCGGGACGGATCTCCAGGACAAAAGCCGGATATCCCAGGGCGAGCCCCAGCCCTTTCCGCTGTCCCACCGTATAGTGGATGATCCCTCTGTGGCGCCCCAGGACTTTCCCGTCCGGGGTCACAAAGTTTCCTTCCGGTATCTCCTTTCCCGTTGTCTCTCTGATGAAGGAGGCATAATCCCCGTCAGGCACAAAACAGATATCCTGGCTGTCCGGCTTGTCTGCCACCTGAAGACCCAGATCCGCTGCGAACTTCCTGATCTGATCCTTTGAATAGTCTCCATCCGGCATCAGCGTCCGCTTCAGCTGTTCCTGTGTCAGGTTGTAGAGTGCATAAGTCTGGTCCTTCCCCGGCACAGATGCGCGCCGCAGGGCATATCTGCCGTTTTCCAGTTTTTCGATCCTGGCATAATGGCCTGTCGCGATGTAATCCGCTCCGATGGAGAGGCTTCTGTCCAGAAGGGCTTCCCACTTGACATACCGGTTGCACGCGATACAGGGATTGGGAGTCCGCCCGTCCAGATACTCCGCAGTAAAATAATCGATCACCTGCTCTTTGAACTCTTTTTTAAAGTTCATGACATAGTAGGGGATATCCAGCGCCGCCGCCACTCTCCGCGCGTCCTCCACGGCGCTCAGTCCGCAGCAGCCCCCGTTTTCTTCCACAGAACAGGCGTCTTCATCCTGCCAGATCTGCATAGTGACGCCGATCACATCATATCCCTGCTCTTTTAACAGCCATGCCGCCACGGAGGAGTCTACTCCTCCCGACATGCCAACCACCACTCTGCTCATCAGTATTCCTCTTCTTCCTCTTCCTCGCCTTCATGGATATCGGACTTTGGTTTCTCCAGTCCCTCGATCTTGATCCCGTTCTTCTCCGTATAATCCCAGAGCGCCGCGTGGATCGCTTCCTCTGCCAGAAGGGAACAGTGCACCTTTACCGGCGGAAGCCCGTCCAGCGCCTCCATGACCGCTTTGTTCGTGACCTGCATCGCCTCCTGGATATTCTTCCCTTTCACCAGTTCTGTAGCCATACTGGATGTGGCGATCGCCGCGCCGCAGCCAAAGGTTTTAAACTTTACATCGCGGATGATCTGGTTCTCGTCGATATCGAGATAGATCCTCATGATGTCGCCGCATTTTGCGTTGCCTACTGTTCCCACTCCGCTGGCATCCTCGATCTCTCCTACATTTCTCGGATTCTGAAAATGATCCATTACTTTCTCTGTATACATGACTTTGTTCCTCCGTCTCTTTTATATTTATCAGCTTTCTCTTAGTTTTTTTCTGCGCTGTCTTTCTTTTTTATAAAATCCTCGTACAGCGGGGACATGCTCCTTAACTGCTCCACGATCCCTTTGAGGCAGTCCACTGTATAATCCAGATCCTCTTTTGTGGTGTCCGCTCCCAGCGTCATCCTCAGAGAGCCATGTGCGATCTCATGAGGCAGTCCGATGGCAAGGAGTACATGGGACGGATCGAGAGATCCGGATGTACATGCCGAGCCGCTGGATGCACAGATTCCTTTCATGTCAAGCATGATCAGGAGTGATTCCCCTTCGATATACTGGAAACTGAAGTTCACGTTATTCGGAAGTCTCTTCTCCCGCTCACCGTTGAGCCTGCAGTAAGGGATCTCCTCCTCGATCCTGCGGATCATATAGTCCCGGAGTTCCCGCTCTTTTGCAGTTCTTTCTTCCATACCAGACGCTGCAAGTTCCACTGCCTTTCCGAGCCCCACGATCCCCGGTACATTCTCTGTCCCGGCACGGCGCTTTCTCTCCTGAGCGCCTCCGTGGATAAAGGAGCGGATCTTCACGCCTTTCCGGATATAGAGGAATCCGATCCCCTTGGGTCCGTTCAATTTGTGTCCGCTGGCACTGAGCATGTCGATATGGCACTCATCCACATTGATCGGCACCTGGGCAAATGCCTGCACCGCGTCTGTATGGAAAAGCACGCCGTGCCTGTGAGTGATCTCACCGATCTCCCGGATAGGCTGGATCGTCCCGATCTCATTGTTTGCGAACATGATGCTGACCAGGATGGTATCCGGCCGGATCGCCGCTTCCACAGCCGCCGGATCCACAAGTCCGTTCTCATCCACATCCAGATAAGTCACTTCGTACCCTCTTTTTGCCAGATATTCACAGGTGTGGAGGATAGCATGGTGCTCGATCTTACTGGTGATGATATGTTTTCCTTTGGAAGCGTACGCCTCCGCCGTCGCCGTCAGTGCCCAGTTGTCGGACTCAGTTCCACCCGCTGTAAAATAGATCTCATTCGCCTTCGCGCCGAGCACGCCCGCGATCGTCTCTCTCTGTCTCGTGATCACTTCTTTATTTGCAGATGCAAATCCGTACACACTGGACGGATTTCCATAATTCTCTGTAAAATAAGGCAGCATCGCCTCTACTACTTCCGGCGCTGTCTTTGTCGTCGCCGCATTGTCAAGATAGATCATCTTGTCCATCTCTTCCTACCTCCTTGTTCTTCTCTCTGCTCTCCTCAACGAGCTGATCCAGCCGGATCTCATCTACGGTCCGGTTGATGCTCTCATTGATCCGTTTCCATACATATTTTGTCACACAGCTGTCTGCCGCCCTGCATACACCATCCGGATCGAGTCCGGCACAGTCCACCGGATCAAGGTTCCCTTCCAGCGCCCGGAGCACATCTCCGACCGAGATCTTTCCCGGGTCACGCGCAAGGACATAACCGCCTCCCGCTCCCCGGACGCTTTGGATAAGTCCTGCCTTTTTCAGCTTTGCCATAAGCTGTTCCAGATATCTTTCCGAGAGGTCCTGTCTTGCCGAAATGCTGGTGATCGATACCGGCGTGCCGCCGCTGCTGTGTACAGCCAGGTCGATCAGGGCTCGCAGTCCATATCTTCCTTTCGTTGACAGCTTCACATTCTCACCTTCCCGTTTTTATTTCCTAGTAAATTACTGGGTTTTACTTTTGTAGGATATCACCCCGATCCTGTTCTGTCAACCCATTTTCCGGCATAATTTATCAATAGATGCATCAGTTCAGCCCGCATCTTATCTCTAATAGCGGAACTGCTGCCAACATAGATAAGTTGAATTTTTGTTTTTGAGAGGTGTTATATGTCCACCAGGCACAAATTACTCCGGGGAACTCTCGTACTCACTGCCGCAGGGCTCTTAAGCAGGCTTATGGGCTTCTTTTTCCGCATCTTCTTAAGCCATGCCTTCGGTGAGGAAAATGTAGGACTCTATCAGCTCATCTTCCCTGTCTACAGCCTCTGTCTTGCCTTGGGAACTTCAGGCATCCAGACCGTACTCTCCCGGACTGTCGCACGGAAAGTCTCCCTTGGGAAAACAGAGGAAGCGCGCAGTTCTCTCTGCATGGCTCTGACCCTCACCGTTTCACTGTCTGTTGCCGAGATTTTTTTCATCCAGAAAAATGCGGCATGGATCGCCGTGCGCTTTCTGGGCGACTCACGGTGTGAAGAGCTTCTCCTTATCCTCTCCTATGCCCTTCCCTGTGCATCCATCCACAGCTGTCTCTGCGGATACAGTTACGGGATGCAGCAGACCCGGCTTCCCGCTCTCTCCCAGCTCATCGAGCAGACAGTCCGGATCGCCAGTGTCAGCCTGCTCTTTTTTCTGTTCCGCCAGAACGGCGTCAGCCCTTCTGTCAGCCTCGCCACCGCGGGCATCGTGATCGGTGAGTTTGCTTCCGCTCTTTTTTCTGTCCGTTTTTTTCCGCGGCGCAGCAAAAAAACACCGATACCCTTCCTGCGCACTGTAAAAGATACAGGGGCGGAACTGATAACCCTCTCTCTTCCGCTCACAGCCAACAGGGCATGTGTCACTCTGCTCCAGAGTATTGAGGCTGCATCGATCCCCGCAAAATTAAAGCTCTGCAATCACAGTGCCAGCGAAGCACTCATCCTTTACGGAGTGCTCACCGGGATGGCTCTTCCCTGCATCCTGTTCCCCTCCGCCGTCACAAACTCTGTAGGCGCCGTGCTGATGCCTGCCGTCGCCGAACAGCAGGCTGCCGGGAACAGCAGGAACATGTCCGCTCTTATAAAAAGAGCGGCAGGAAGCTGTTTTATGCTGGGTCTGGCATGCTGCCTTGTTTTCCTTATTTTCGGGAGATTTATCGGGGAACTGCTTTTTCACAGTGAGACCGCCGGTGATTTCATCATGACACTCTCCTGGATCTGCCCATTCCTGTATACCAACTCTGCACTGATAAGCACCATCAATGGGCTGGGCAGGACTTCCTGGACCTTCCTGATCAATGTCTCCGGGCTTACCCTTCGCATCGCCAGTGTCTTCTTTGCCATCCCTTCTTTTGGGATGGAAGGATACCTCTGGGGCCTCCTGGCAAGCCAGTTTGCCGTAACACTCCTATCATGCGCTGCCCTCAAACTCAGCCTCTCCTCTCCCCACAGGGCAGAAAAAACCCCGCAGTCATCTGCGGGGTGATGGTCTCCCCCTCTGTGTTCTCACAGCGTGGAGAGAAATGCTCTCATCAGGACCGGATTCACATAGATCTCCAGCAGGATCCCCACCGCCAGCGCCGTGAGGACAAACACCGTCTTCTGCCGGTTCCACTGGGTCTGCGGATAAGACCAGCAATACCACAGCAGGACCAGATACGCCGGGATATACAGCAGGAACTGGGGTAAGATGCCTGCAATGCAGAGAAAACTCCCCCTGATCCCCATACTCAGCACCGAGGTGGAGATCAGGATCCCAGCCGACATGCCCGTCCACACCAGAAACAGGACTGCCCCGATCCTCCTCATCTTTGTCATCGACAGGGCAAGGAGTACAAGGAAAGGAAGGACCCGCAGACGGAGCAGATACCAGACATATTCCTCTGCCACGATCTTTACCGTCTGAAACTGATCCAGAAAATATTCGCTGAATATCCCCGGCTCCGCCACATATTTTTTTGCCAGCAGGTTCACATAAAGCACTCCGATCAGAAATCCCGGCATAAAAAAAGCAAGAAGCTGCTTTCTTAAATGAAGTATCTTCAAAGCTGTTCCTCCCTCAGTTGAGCTGTCACCATCCGGTAACCTTAAGATAATTCATTATATGCCGGGACTCATCATTTATTCTTTAGTTTCGGTTATACTTTGTGTCATATGCAAGGAGTGCAGAGACCGTCTTGGCGTCTTCGATCTCACCGGAAAAGATCTTTTCCTTCAGTTCCCCGATCATGTATGCTTTCAGGTCGATAAATTCATCCTCATCCAAATGCTGCTTTGACGGGATCAGGTCTTTCGCCACATAGACTTCGATCCTTTCATTGCAGAACGCGACCGTCGTCCTCAGATTGATCAGCCACTCCAGATCATCACTGCGGTACCCCGTCTCTTCTTCCAGTTCTCTGGATGCGCAGCTGATCCCCGGCTCGTCTGCCTCGTCAAGTGCTCCTGCCGGTATCTCCAGAGTATATCTGTCCAGGGCATTTCTATACTGTCTGACCATCAGGATCCTTCCGTCCGGCAGGACAGGGACAACTGCCGCCGCTCCCTTGTGCTTTATGAAGTCCCATATCACGGTATGGTCCCCGTTTATCTCCATCGTATCCTGATAAAAATCAATGATCTTTCCTTTAAACTTCAGTTCACGGTTCAGGCGTCTTATCTTATCGCTCATTTTCTCGTCTCCTCTCCATTTCTTTTTTGATCAGATCACTTTTTCTGATGATTCCCCTGATAGAATCAGAAAGCCCTCGTCTTTCGACAAGGGCTGTATCTCTCTTTTTTGTTATGATTTATTTCGCATAGTCTGTCGCCCGTGACTCTCGGATCACGTTTACTTTGATCTGTCCGGGATATTCCAGTTCGAATTCGATCTGTTTTGCAATATCCCTTGCTAAAAGCACCATATCATCATCAGATACCTGCTCTGGAACTACCATAACACGAATCTCTCTACCTGCCTGAATGGCAAAAGATTTCTCCACACCTTTAAACTGGTTGGTGATATCTTCTAACTGTTTTAATCTGTTTGTATATGTTTCGATGGTTTCACGTCTCGCGCCCGGCCGTGCCGCTGAAATCGTATCAGCCGCCTGAACTACGCACGCAATCAGTGTCTGAGGTTCTACGTCCCCGTGATGCGCCTCAACCGCATTGATAACAGTCGGGGATTCTTTATATTTTCTGCAGAGATCCACACCGATCTGGATATGGGATCCCTCCACATCGTGGTCGATTGATTTACCTATATCATGCAGAAGTCCGGCACGTTTCGCCATTCTTACATCGATTCCGATCTCTCCCGCAAGAAGGCCGGCAAGCTGTGCAACCTCGATAGAATGCTTCAGTGCGTTCTGTCCATAGCTTGTCCTGAACTTCATACGGCCAAGAAGACGGATCAGTTCCGGATGGATACCCGGCACACCTACTTCAAGCGCTGCCGCCTCTCCTTCTTCCCTGATCATGGTATCGACTTCCTTCTGCGCTTTCTCTACCATTTCCTCGATTCTTGCCGGATGAATACGTCCGTCCACAATCAGTCTTTCAAGAGCTATCCTTGCCACTTCACGACGGATCGGATCAAATCCGGACAAGACAACTGCCTCCGGTGTGTCATCGATAATAAGTTCCACACCAGTCAACGTCTCGAGCGTACGGATATTTCTTCCTTCACGGCCGATAATACGGCCTTTCATCTCATCGCTCGGAAGCTGAACAACAGAAATCGTTGTCTCTGCAACATGGTCAGCCGCACATCTCTGGATCGCGTTTACAACGTATTCTTTCGCCTTCTTATCCGCTTCTTCTTTTGCCTGAGCCTCAAGCTCTCTGACCATCTTTGCAGTGTCATGCTTAACATCTTCTTCAACAGTTTTCAACAGATATTCTTTTGCCTGTTCGGAGGTTAGACCTGAGATTCGTTCCAGTTCCTGTACACGTTTCTGACTCAGCTCTTCTACCTTGGCTTCACGCTGGCGAAGTTGTTCTTCTTTTGACGAAAGCTTTGATTCCCGATGTTCAAGGGCATCGGATCTCTTCTCAACCGCCTCTTCTTTTGCAAGCACTCTTTTCTCATAGCGCTGCAGTTCCGCTCTCCGCTCTTTCGTTTCTTTTTCAAGGTCGTTCTTTGTCTTGATGGACTCTTCCTTTACTTCCAAAAGAGCTTCCTTCTTCGTTGTCTCGGCAGCTTTCACAGCATCGTCGATAATTTCTCTTGCTCTTGTTTCCGCGTTTCCGATCTTGCTCTGAGCATTCTTCTTCAAATTGGAAATCGTTGCAAAATGAGAAATAATCCCAACTATCAACGCGAGGGCCACGGCAATTACTATACATAAGCCTAAACTTAATTGCACAGGAGCACCTCCTTATTCAATTTTCATTGTACATATTACTTAAATACAACATCTCAATTTTATACTGTTTCCACAACAATGTCAAGCATCGTCATCACAATTTTGTATCACTTGACGGACTGCGTCATAACGGAATCCCTTGCGTGCCAGATAAGCGTACATTTTCTGCTTTTCCGCATCATCCGCGTCCTGAAAACGGAACTTCTTTTTCTTTATAATCCGCAGGATCGCCTCTTCCTCTCCGCTCTCCTGATAGCACTCCTCCAACGCCCGGTCGATCAGGTCGCCCCGGACTCCTTTTTGCCGCAGCGCTGCTTCGATCTCGCGGCGGCTCTTTGTTCCCAGCCGGCTGCGCACGAAGTTTTCCGCATAGCGCCCGTCATCCAGATAGCCGAAAGACTTCACGTAAGCAACAGCCTGATCGATAATGTCCTGGGGATAATACCCCTGCTTCAGTTTATCCCGCAGGGCTGCCTCGGTCCGGTCCATATCTTCCAGTAATCTCAGACAGCGCAGCTTCGCCCGCTTCAGGATCACTTCTGAGAGGATCTTTTCCACGGTCTGTTCTTCGACTTCCTCATCGACGCGGATCCCGAACCTGGAGAGTTCTCCCTTATAGAGAACAAAGCAGAACTCTCCGTTAATATATACCTTATACCGCGTCTTTGCCAGCGGTTCGATCCTGGTTACAATCATCCTTCTTTTCCGGCGTTCAGTGCGAGATCAGATTTTGCGCCGGATTTACCTGCTGCTTCCTTTCCTGCCGGAGCTTTTCCCTCAGCACCTTTATCATCGGCTTCTCCGTCCTCTGCCGAACCGTCCAGATGGTAATGGGCACGTACTTTGCGCTCCAGTTCATCCATCAGTTCCGGATGAGTTTCAAGGTAAGTCTTCGCATTCTCTCTTCCCTGGCCGATCTTCTCGCCCTCATAGGCATACCATGCACCGCTCTTCTTCACCAGGTCGATGCCTGTCGCCAGGTCAAGGATATCTCCTGTTCTGGAAATTCCCTTTCCGAACATGATATCGAACTCCGCTTCCTTAAACGGCGGCGCGATCTTGTTCTTCACGATCTTGATACGGGTACGGTTTCCGACCATCTCTCCGCTCTGCTTGAGTGTCTCGATTCTTCTCACGTCCATACGCACGGAAGCATAGAACTTCAGCGCACGTCCGCCTGTCGTTGTCTCCGGATTTCCGAACATAACGCCCACTTTCTCACGGAGCTGGTTAATAAAGATAACCACACAGTTCGACTTGCTGATTACAGGAGTCAGTTTCCGAAGCGCCTGGGACATCAGTCTCGCCTGAAGACCCACATGGCTGTCTCCCATATCGCCCTCGATCTCCTGTTTCGGCACAAGAGCTGCCACAGAGTCGATAACAATAATGTCAATCGCGCCGGAGCGCACCATTGTCTCTGCAATCTCAAGCGCCTGGTCACCGCTGTCCGGCTGTGAGATGTAGAGTTCGTCAATATCAACGCCGATATTCTTCGCATATACAGGATCCAGAGCGTGCTCTGCATCGATGAAGCCCGCGATACCGCCTCTCTTCTGCACCTCAGCGATCATATGAAGTGCAACCGTTGTCTTACCGCTTGATTCCGGACCGTAGATCTCGATGACACGTCCCTTCGGCACGCCGCCCAGTCCAAGTGCGAGGTCAAGGCTCAGACAGCCGGTCGGAACCGTCTCCACCGCAACATGCGCGCTGGAATCTCCCAGCTTCATCACCGTACCTTTTCCGAAATCTTTCTCTAATTTTGCAATCGCCGCATCCAGCGCTTTTTTCTTCTCGTCATTACCTGCCATAATCCCATTCTCCTTTTCTCGTATCGAACAGTTGTTCGCATTCTTTATTATAGTAGTATACTCATCTTAAAATGTCAACCAAAAATTTTCCGCCGGTTTTACAGTGCGAACGCACCGCGTTAGAACGTGACACTTCAGCTGCGCCGTTCGAACTGTCATGCGAGCATGATTTTCTCTCACGAGCCGTCCCATAACCGAACTGTCACCTCAGAAATTCTGCCCCTCAGAATGCCTGTGGTCAGGATAGCACAAAAGGAATTGAAAAACAAGAAAAGGAAAGGAATCATTGCCCAAAAGAGACTTCTCACCCCGCGCCGGGACATGAAAAAAGGAGGGCGCATCAGCGCTCCTCCCTGAAATAATTCAATCCGCAGCTCTTTGGCTGAGCGTGTTCCTTGCTCTCTCTCATGCTCGTCACCACAAGTACGATAATCGTCGCCACATAGGGAAGCATATCGTAGATCTGCGCCGGAAGTCCCGGAATATTGATATACATACGCATGATCGTAAGACCTCCGAAAACGAGGGCCACGGCCATTGCTCTCGCAGGGCTCCACGTAGCAAAGATAACAAGCGCCACAGCAAGCCATCCGTAACCGCTGACACAGTCATGCACCCACACGCCGGAAGTTGTCACCATGCTCATGTACATTCCGCCGATTCCGCAGATTCCTCCTCCGATTACTGTTGCCAGGTACTTGTACAGCGTGATGTTGATTCCCGCCGCATCCGCAGTCGCCGGATTCTCGCCCACCGCTCTCAGATTAAGTCCTACCCTTGAGCGGTTGAAGAACCACGCCATAATGATCGCCACAACAACGGCAAAATACACAAGCCAGTTATACCTGAATAGCAGGGATCCGATCACCGGGATATCTGAAAGAACCGGGATATTCATCTTTGAAAAAACACCTTTTGTCACATCACTTACCGCAACGTAACCGCCTGCCTGCTGACCAATATATTCACCGAAAAAGTTGCCGAATCCCGTACCGAAGATCGTAAGAGTAAGTCCTGTTACATTCTGGTTTGCCCGCAGGGTAATCGTAAGGAATCCATAGATCAGCGCTCCCAGCGAGCCTGCGATGAACGAAGTAAAAAGCGCGATCAGAGCCGAAGCCGGGCCATTCGGCGTTCCCCCGGCCTGAATCACAGCCTGCTCATAGTAGTATGATCCGGCAAGACCGGTAATGGCGCCCATGAACATCATACCTTCCACACCAAGATTTAAGTTTCCTGATTTCTCTGTCAGGATCTCGCCAAGAGCTCCCAGCAGGAGCGGAGTGCCGGCAAGGACAGCCGCTGTAAATAATCCACTTAATGTATTAAGCATCATGCTCCTCCTTTCCTCTTCCGATCAGCTTGTAAGAGATGAAGAACTCACAGCCAAGCATGAAGAACAGAATAATTCCGATCAGGAGATCCGATGCGGATGCCGGTATCTTAAACTGTGTCTGGATTGCATTCGCTCCTCTCTCCAGCATTGCAATAAATACGGAGACAACCAGCATTCCGAAAGGATTCATCTTCGCCAGCCACGCCACTGTAATGGCAGTGAATCCAACGCCGCCCGCCGTACCTTCCGTAATCGTGTAATCCGCTCCCGCAAACTGGAGCATTCCCACAAGACCGCAGAGCGCGCCTGAGATGAACATGGTTCTGCGGAACACGCGTCCGACATTTATTCCCGCATATCTGGCTGTGTTCGTACTTTCGCCGACCACGGCGATCTCATATCCCTGCTTTGTCTTATTAAAATAAATGTATGCCACAACAACAAGAATCAGCGCCAGAATCCACCCCCAGTGAACGCCAAGCACTTTCGTGAGCCGTGCCCCCGGCACAAGCATTCCGATCTTCGGGAAACTGCTGCCCTCCGCTTTCCACGGACCGTTCATCAGATATTTAATAAACGCAAGGGCAATATAATTGAGCATCAGGGTAAACAGGGTCTCGTTTGTTCCCCATTTTGCCTTGCAGACCGCCGGAAGCAGTCCGTAAAGACCTCCTGCTACAATCGACGCAAGTATCATGAGAATTACAAGGGGAAGTTTCGGGAAAATGTGTGCTGTGAAAAGCCCGAACGCCCCCGCCGCCACAGCGCCAACAAGAATCTGTCCCTCTGCGCCGATATTCCAGAATTTCATCTTAAACGCAAAGGAAATACCGATGGCAGTAATCAGAAGTGGAACCGCCAGTTTCACGGTCTCATAAATAACCGTCCTGGATCCCCATGCACCCTTTACCATGGAAGCATATACAGAAAACGGATTGTGTCCCAGCATCAGGATGACAATTCCTCCTGTCACCAGGGAAAGCACAAATGCCGCCGCCCTAATCCCCCACGCTTTGTTCTGCGAGATCGTATCTCTTTTCACCATCCTGATCAGAGGTTCTTTTGCCTGTGTACCATGTGAGCTCATGCCGTCACCTCCTCATTTTTCATCTCATCTCCTGTATGGATCATCATAAGCCCGATTTCTTCTTTTGTCACTTCACGGGGATCAACAATTCCGGAAACTTTTCCGCCGCACATTACCATAATCCGGTCGGAAAGCTGCATCAGAACGTCAAGGTCCTCTCCGATAAAGATCACTGCAACGCCTTTTTTCTTCTGTTCATTCAGAAGATCATAAATCCTGTAGGAGGAGTTGATGTCCAGTCCTCTGACAGGATACGCCACAATCAGCACGGACGGCTCACACGCAATCTCCCGCCCAAGCAGCACTTTCTGAACATTTCCGCCGGAAAGCCTGCCCACAGGTGTATCCACTCCCGGGGTTACAATCTCCAGATCATTGATCAGTTTCTCAGCAAGTTCCCGCGGCGTCTTACGGTCTACGAAAATGCCCTTTGAAGATTTGTAGCTTCTGAGCATCACATTGTCCGTCATATCCATACCTGCAACGAGTCCCATTCCGAGTCGGTCTTCCGGCACAAACGCCATGGAAATACCTTTTTTCACAATCTCATCCGGCTTCAGTCCCAGAATACGTTCTTTTACCGGTACGCCGTCATGACTTCCCGAATACAGAACTGATCCTCCGATGGAGGGATAGAGCCCGGCAATAATCTCACAGAGTTCTTTCTGTCCGCTTCCCGCGATTCCCGCAACTCCGAGAATCTCACCGCCATAGGCATCAAAAGAGACATTATCGAGTGCTTTCACCCCATCTCCGTTCAGACAGGTCAGATCGATTACCTGAAGCCGCTTTTCCCCGCGCTCCACGGCAGGCCGCTCGATCTCCAGGCTGATGGGACGTCCCACCATCATCTCGGTCAGCTGCGCCTGGTTTGTCTCCGCTGTTATAACAGAACCGATATATTCGCCTTTTCTCAGGATCGCCACCCGGTCCGAAATCGCCATAACCTCGTTCAGTTTATGGGTGATGATTATAATGGATTTCCCGTCCTTTTTCATATTGCGGAGTACGGCAAAAAGCCGGTCCGTCTCCTGTGGAGTCAGCACAGCTGTAGGCTCGTCCAGGATCAGGATATCTGCCCCCTTATAAAGCACTTTCAGGATTTCCACCGTCTGTTTTTCAGATACAGACATATTGTAGATCTTTTTGGCAGGATCCATCTCGAATCCGTATTTTTCTGCAAGGAGAGCCACCTGACGGTTCACCTCTTTCCGGTTCACAGTTGCCTTTCCTTTCAGGCCGAGGACAATATTTTCCGCTGCTGTCAGAACATCCACAAGTTTAAAATGCTGATGGATCATTCCGATTCCGAGCGCAAAAGAATCCTTCGGTGAACGGATTGTAACTTCTTTTCCCTTCACATAGATCTCCCCGTGATCCGGGAAATAAATTCCGGACAGCATATTCATAAGCGTTGTCTTTCCGCTTCCGTTCTCGCCGAGAAGTGCAAGGATCTCGCCGTTTTTCAGTTCGAGGTTCACATCTTTATTGGCAACTACTTTTCCGAAAGTTTTTGTCACATGATGCATCTTTACTGCATAATCTGCCGCCTCACTCAAAATCTCTTCCTCCTTCTGTCTCTTTCGTTCCTCAGTTCATATAAATCCGGCATCCCGGAACTCTGTCCCTGTTTGCAGGTCCCTTATGCCAAACAAAGCCGTCCGAGGACGGCTCTGTTCATTTCCTTCTGCTCTCAGCCGCGCAGCATCATCATGCGCCGCGCAGCTGACAGTGCAGCCTGTTATCCGGCTCTTTATTCAACTACATTACAACCTTCAATAATATACTGCCAGGACGGTGCGGAAGCTTCTTCCTGCTCATGGAAGTACTCGCCTTCCGCAACTTCATACTCCTCGCCCTCCGGGCTTACGCCTTTAAGCGGGCCTTCAAACACGTGAAGATCACCGGAAATCAGTTTCTCCTGCGCTTCATCGATCGCTTCCTGAGTTCCCTCTGCAGCGATATCTGTATTCAGCGGTGACAGATAAACTGCTCCGTCTGCCAGCCCTTTGCACCAGTCAACCGGAATCTCTTCTCCATCGATCATTGCCTGTACAGCCTCTGTCACATAGATACCCCAGTCAATACGCGGGGAGATCAGGGATGCATTCGGTGCAGCCTCAATCATATCATTATTGTAGCCTACCTGCCATACGCCGTTCTCCTCAGCAGTTGTAGCCGGAGCTGTGGAATCTGAATGCTGTGAAATTACATCACATCCGCGGTCAATCAGTGCTTTTGCCACCTGAGACTCAACGGTCGGGTCATTCCAGGAGTTCGTATACATGATGTCCATTGTCACATCCGGATTCACGCTTTTTGCTCCAAGATAGAATGCTGTGTATCCGCTGATAACCTCTGCGAACGGGAATGCAGCAACATAACCGAGCTTGTTCGTCTCTGTCTTAAGTCCTGCTGCGATTCCTGCAAGATAGCGTCCTTCATAAATAGATGCAAAATAGTTGTGGACATTGGAAAGTCCAGAGCCTGCTGCCTGATATCCTGTTGCATGGCAGAACTGGATATCCGGATACTCTGCCGCAACCTCAAGCACATAGTCCTCAAATCCAAAACTTGTTGCGAAAATAATGTTACATCCTGCATCCACCAGTTCTCTGAGTGCTGTGTCACACTCTGCGCCTTCCGGCACATTATATTTATTGACAATCTGGTCATCACTTAAACCAAGTGCCTCCTGCATCTCCTGAGTTCCCAGATCCTGATTGTATGTGTATCCCATATCACTCGGGTCAGATACATGCACAAATCCTACCTTAATCTCATCCTTCGGAATTCCTTCCGATACTGTTTCTGAAGAACTTCCTTCTTCATTTCCTCCTGTTTCCGCCGCCGGAGCTCCGCACCCTGCTACCAGAGTGACTGCCATAGCTGCGCACAAAAATACGCTGATCAGCTTCTTTTTCATAGTTTTTCCTCCTTTTTTTGATTCCGCGGCAGGCTTAAAACCCACACGCGCCATATCA
>DWXK01000091.1 GCA_019119205.1 Candidatus Mediterraneibacter intestinavium | reverse complement strand
AGCTCTCGGTGGAAGATTTGTGATAGCAATAAGAGTCTTTCCAACCAGTTCCTCCGGCTCATAAAAGCTATGAATACCGCTTAAAATGGTTCTGTCTGTGCCTGTTCCGTCATCAAGAGTAAACTGTAACAGTTTCTTTGACTTCGGTACTGCAACACACTCTTTAACCTTTACTGCACGGAAATCTGACTTGCTGAATGTATCAAAATCAACAAATTCCTCAAATAAAGGCTCTACCTTTACCTTAGAAAAATCAATCTTTTCAGACTCAGTTTTTACATTTTTTTCAGGTGCTTCAGAAGCTGTATTATTTACATCATTTTTCTTATTTACACCATCTAAGGACTTCATTGTCGGAAAGAGCAGTACGTCCCTAATGGCAGCGCTGTCTGTCAGCAGCATGCACATCCTGTCGATACCGAATCCGATACCGCCTGTCGGAGGCATACCGATCTCCAGTGCGTTCAGGAAGTCTTCGTCTGTTGTGTTTGCTTCCTCATCGCCCTGAGCAAGCTGTTCTTCCTGCGCCTTGAAGCGCTCTCTCTGATCGATCGGGTCGTTCAGTTCAGAGTACGCGTTGGCCATCTCCCATCCGTTCATGAAGAACTCGAAACGCTCCACATAATCCGGATTCTCCGGTTTCTTTTTCGTCAGCGGAGAGATCTCGATCGGGTGATCCATGACAAATGTCGGCTGTACAAGATGTTCCTCTACATACTCCTCGAAGAACAGGTTCAGGATGTCACCCTTCTTATGTCTCTCTTCAAATTCAATGTTATGCTCTTTCGCAAGCTCTCTTGCCTGGTCCAGAGTCTCCACTTCATTCCAGTCAACTCCGGCATACTTCTTCACCGCGTCGACCATGGTGATCCGCTCAAACGGTTTGCCCAGGTCCATCTCGATCCCGTTATACACGATCTTTGTCGTTCCCAGGACATCCTGCGCCACATGGCGGTACAGGTTCTCTGTCAGATCCATCATCCCGTTGTAGTCTGTATATGCCTGGTACAGCTCCATCAGCGTGAACTCCGGATTGTGTCTTGTGTCAAGCCCTTCATTTCGGAAAACACGGCCGATCTCGTAGACTCTCTCTAGCCCACCCACGATCAGTCTCTTCAGGTAAAGTTCCAGGGAAATACGAAGTTTCAGGTCCTCGTTCAGCGCATTGAAGTGTGTCTCGAACGGTCTCGCAGCAGCTCCACCCGCATTGCTGACAAGCATCGGTGTCTCAACCTCCATGAAGCCCTGTCCGTCCAGATATCTTCTGATCGAGCTGATGATCTTGGAACGTTTGATAAATGTATCTTTTACCTCCGGATTCATGATCAGATCCACATATCTCTGGCGGTAACGGGTATCCGTATTGGTCAGTCCGTGGAATTTCTCCGGAAGGATCTGAAGGCTCTTGGAGAGCAGCTCCACTTTGGATGCGTGGATGGAGATCTCACCTGTCTTCGTCCGGAACACTTCACCTGTAATGCCGATCACATCGCCTACATCCAGCTTTTTGAACTCTTTGTAGTTCTCCTCGCCGACGCTGTCACGCGCCACATAAGACTGGATATTTCCTTTCAGATCCTGCACGTTGCAGAAGGACGCCTTTCCCATGACACGCTTGGACATCATACGTCCCGCGATGGATACCTGGCTGCCTTCCAGCTCATCATAGTTATCCTTGATCTCCTGGCTGTGATGTGTCTGGTCATATTTTGTGATCACAAACGGGTCTTTCCCGTTCTGCTGCAGTTCCGCAAGTTTCTCGCGGCGCACCTTTCTCAACTGGTTTATATCCGGTTCCTGTCCATTTTTCTGCTGCTGAGCCACTTTCTTTTTCTCCTTCCTTTATAAGCGAATTCAGACCTCTTGCAATAAGAGGTCTGTCTGAAATCCTTTGTTTACTTTGAGCGGCTGATCTCAAGCACCTTGTACTGGATCACGCCTGCCTGTGTCTCCACATCGACCACGTCATCAACTTTCCTTCCCATCAGTGCCTGGCCTACCGGAGATTCGTTTGAGATCTTTCCTTCGAGGCTGTTTGCCTCTGTGGAGCCCACGATCTTAAACTCCATCTCTTCGTCAAATGTGATGTCAAATACCTTGACTGTACATCCTACATTGATCTTGTCAAAGTCAACTTCGTCCTCTACAACAACCTCTGCGTTTTTCAGGATGCCTTCCAGCTCTTCGATACGGGCTTCGATGTCTCTCTGCTCGTCCTTCGCAGCATCGTACTCCGCATTCTCGGAAAGGTCTCCCTGCTCTCTCGCCTCTTTGATCTTGGCTGCCACTTCTTTCCTCTTGACAACTTTGAGATTCTCAAGTTCATCCTCAAGTGCCTTTAATCCGGCATAAGTAAGTAATCTTTTCTTTGCCTCTGCCATTGTTGCTTCCGCTCCCTTTCTGTTTCTTATATTTTCTTTCTATCGTCACAAGATCCTAAGTCTTGTCTGCTTTCTTAAAGTCTATTTCGCAATTTCAATATTATAACCAAAAGCTATAATGATGTCAAGAGATTTTCCAGCTCTTCGTAGGACTCCACGGCATTGATCTTTTCCCGTAACCGCGCCGCTTTTGGGATGCCTTTTGTGTACCATGCAACGTGCTTTCTCATCTCCCGGATCCCCAGATAATCCCCCTTGTATTCCAGCTGCAGACGGGCATGTCTGAGCATCATCCTGCGGACCTCGTCCTTGTCCGGTCTCGCCGGGACCTCACCGGTCTGCTCATAGGCGGTCATCTCCGAGAAGATCCACGGATTCCCCTGCGCCCCTCTGGCGATCATCACGCCGTCACATCCGGTCTGTCTTACCAGTTCTTCCGCCTTCTGAGGCGACGTCACGTCTCCGTTTCCTATGACCGGAATGGATACTGCCTCTTTCACCTGGCGTATGATATCCCAGTCTGCCGTTCCGCTGTAATACTGCTCTCTTGTCCTGCCGTGGACCGCCACTGCGGCTGCGCCTGCCTCCTCGATGATCTTCGCGATCTCCACCGCATTGACATGGTCATCGTCAAATCCCTTTCGGATCTTCACCGTGACCGGCTTTTCGATCGCTTTCACCACGGCGCTGACGATCTCATAGACCAGTTTCGGCTCCTTCATCAGGGCTGAGCCCTCGCCGTTTTTTACCACCTTTGGGACCGGGCAGCCCATATTGATGTCAAGGATCGCAAAAGGGCGCTCCTCGATCCTTTTTGCCATCTCGCTCATGATCTTCGGATCTGAACCGAAAAGCTGCAGCGAGACCGGTCTCTCGTCCGGATGGATCGTCAGAAGCTGTTCCGTATTCCGGTTATTGTAGAGGATCGCCTTGGCGCTCACCATCTCCATGCACAGAAGCCCTGCTCCCTGCTCCCGGCAGAGCAGACGAAATGGCAGGTCAGTGACGCCTGCCATGGGTCCTAAGATATAACGGTTTTCAAGTTCAACATTTCCTATCTTTAATCTCTTCATTGTTTCTACTCTTTCAGTTTTTCTTCATCCTCTCATAGATCAGCCTCAGCCCGTTCAGGGTAAGCTGCGGGTCATACAGATCGATGCAGTCTGTTTCCTTCGCAATGATCTTCCCCAGGCCTCCCGTCGCGATGACATAGGCATCCGTATATCCCGACTCTTCCTTCATCCTCTTTACGATATACTCCGTCTGTCCGACCGCTCCAAACACAAGACCGCCCTGCATCCCGGTGACCGTGTCGTGTGCAAGGATGGAATCGGGTTTTTTGATCTGGATCGAAGGAAGCATTGCCGCACCGCCCCAGAGGGAACGCCCGGCTGTCTCGATCCCCGGTGCGATGATGCAGGCTTCCAGCGTGCTGTCCGGACCGATCAGGTCATAAGTAGTGGCTGTCCCAAAATCGATGACCACCGCCGGTCCTTTTGCGATGGCGTAGCCCGCCACCGCATTGACGATCCGGTCCGGGCCCGTGCGGGAGGGATTATCTGAGATGACTTTTATGCCGGTGTCTGTCTCCGCAGACACGATAACAGGCGTCGTGTCCAGATATTTTATAATACTGCTCGTAAAAGAATGCATAATGTCCGGCACAACAGATGCAATGATGACCGCGCGGATCTCCTTCGGATCGATCCCCCGGTGTTCCAGTATCCCGCAGATCGTGAATCCGTATTCATCGGACGTTCTCTGTCTTTTCGTCGTCATGCGGAACATTCCGTGCAGAACCTCTCCCTCGAACACGCCCATCGTGATATTCGTGTTTCCTATATCGATCGTTAGAAGCATCTTTTCCCCTCCTGCATTTTTTCTTATATTACCAACTCTGCCTCGTCTTCGTCAAGTTTGTTCTGCCGTACACAGGCATCCGCCGGCATCAGGAGAGAGCCCGCCGGTACATCCCACCGGGCCTCTCTGCCCCACATTCCGCCCGGAGGCTTTTTATTTTATTGATCTTTATTCTGCAAAAGAGGCTCCGAAAAGCCTCTCTGACAGAATAAAAAGGATATCCCGCAAGTCCTGTTCCAGCTTGAAGGATATCCCGTTTTTATTTCAGGTTTATTCTCAGAACCGCTTGATCTTCCTGGTGGTCGTCTTCTCGAACTCCGTATCCCGGACGATCAGGCTGTAGATCTTCTTCTGAGGTGCTGCAGTGCGGTTGTACTCATCGATGACCTCCTGCAGTTTCTCTCTTACGTCCTTGATCCGTTTCTTCTTCACGTAATCCTGATCCGGATAGATCTCCGCCTCGATCACGCCCTTATTCTCCCGGACGAGCACCTCTCCCACAAGACGGTTCGTGCTCAGAGTATTTTCCAGTTCCTCCGGAGAGACATTCTCACCGTTCTTTGTGATGATCAGGTTTTTCTTTCGCCCTGTCAGGTAAACGAAGCCATCCTCGTCCACATATCCCAGATCTCCTGTCTTAAGCCAGCCGTCCTCCAGGGTCTCCGCGGTCTCTTCCGGCATCTTATAGTATCCCTGCATGACACTGCTGCCTTTTACCCAGAGTTCGCCGTCCACAGTCTTTGCCTCACAGTTGGGGATCAGCTGTCCCACAGCTTCTTTCCGGATGTTCCAGCTCACTGTCGTACTGATGACCGGCGCACACTCTGTCATTCCGTACCCCTGGAGAATGGTGATATCATATTTGTTGAACAGATCGATGTATGCCGGATCAAGATAGGCTCCGCCGCTGCAGATCGTGTGGAACTGTTTTCCAAACACCTGGCTCTTTACGATCTTTGCCGGCAGGAGAGCTGCTTCTTCCAGTTTCTTCGCCATGGTCTCGATCATCAGCGGGACCATCAGGATCATCTCCGGTTTAAAAAGCTTAATATTCTTTGCAACCCGCATCAGTGAATCATTGATGCAGATCACAGCCCCCAGAGAAACTCCTTTCAGGATATCCATGCTCAGGCAGTATGCATGGTGGATCGGAAGGACCGAAAGGAGGACCGTCCGTTCCGGGATCTTCATTTCCAGACAGGTGGCATTCTCTGCTACATTTCTGTGTGTCAGCATGACCCCCTTGCTCTTTCCTGTCGTTCCTGATGTAAACATGATCGTGCAGAGCTGATCCGGATCCGGAGTCAGTTCAAAACTTCCTCTGTGTTCTCCAAGCAGCTTCCAGAAGGCATATGCATGATCGTCATGCTCTTCCTGCTGCATGGAGATCATGGTCTTAAGCTGCGGACAGCGCTCTTTCGCGATCGCCGCAACATCCTTTCTGACTTCATCGTAGACAAGCACAGTAGAATCCGACCGGTCGATCAGGTCACACACGTCCTCTGCCGGCAGGTTCACATCCAGCGGCACGATGACACTCCCGCTGTTGACCGTTCCAAAATAGGTCACAAGCCATGCATAGGAAGTCATCCCGATCACAGAGATATGTTTCCCCTGCTCTCCCAGATCGCGGAGCAGACAGGAAAAACTCTCGCTGTCTTCTTTTAACTGAGTGTATGTCTTTGATTCAATTTCATTCTTACTTATTTTATAGCGGACCGCATCCTCTGCGCCGTACTTTTTCTCTGTATTGACAAGAATCTCACGAACAGTGCTGCAAAGCATATTTTCCCCAATCCTTTCTCCGTTTCTCATACGGACGTCAGGAGACCCGCCTTCTCAGCCGGCCTCCGCCTTCTCTGCTTATGACTCGGCTGTCAGCTTTTCAAGATAGTCAACTGCTTCCTGTACAGTGCGGATATCTGCCGCCTCTGTCTGCTCAACTTCCACGTCAAACTCATCCTCGATCTCGCCCAGCATGCTCATAAAGTCAAAAGATGTAAATCCCAGGTCTTCCATAAAACGGGATTCCGGATGAATGTTCTCCGGCTCTACTTCCACATAGTTGCAGATGATATTTACTAATTTCTCAAACATGATCGTTCTCCTTTTTTAATTAATAATCCACAGTGCTCCGCGCTTCCGCATGCGCCAGCTCGATTCCGCCTGACGGCTCCATCTCGCTTGATGGCGTCCGCCATATCCCCGAAAACCCGTGAAACAGCCTTTGTAAGCCAGCTTACAGTCTGTTTCCCGCATTTTCGGGCGCATGCTCAGACTTAGACAAGCTTTATGATCTCGCCGATGGTCAGGTCCGGGTTTTCTGCGCCTTTGAACATGATCTTGCACAGGTAGTAGTACAGGTACTCCAGTTCATCCCTTGACACAGCCTGGATCTGATGCTCGAAGTTGAAGTCCAGTCCGTTGTCCTCCGGGCGGTGCATCACAGTCAGATACATTCCCTGGGGGCATGTCCCGTTGGGATACCATTTCGTCTTATAACGGATATCCCCCAGCTGATCCAGCCCTTTTTCCTTCAGAGTCAGCGGCTGATAAGTCAGCGACATGGGCTCATAGGTAAGTCCCGCATGGGGCTGGGGATACAGCTTGGATCTGTATGCAAAATACGCAGTCGGATCATAATTCGCATGGCGGAAGAATTCGTTCTGCTTATCACGGATCGCAAACACACCGTCAATAAACTTCATACTCTCCGGGAAGATCGTCCTTACCGGAAAGGAGTGTATCCTTGTTCCGCCGGATTTCTTCTCTTTCAGCGTTGCACGCCTTGCGATCGCGTTGTTGATGGACACATCGTCGTGTCCGTTCATCTTCTGGAAATAAGTCCGAAGTCCCATAAGGAGCAGACATGCAAGGGACACATGGTATTTCTCGCAGAAGTCCATCAGGCGCTTCGTCGGTTCTTCCTCCAGATGGAAGATATCCAGAGCAGATGCGGTGTCCCCCGACGCGCTGAACGCTGTACGCAGTTCGGGGTTCTTGAACATTTCCCTGGCAGCTTCCAGCTTGTCTGTTCCATTGATCCCGTTAAAGATCGGCTCGCCGTTCTCAGCGATCTCTTTCTGGAAGAATTCGATATCCCTCTGCTGCGCTTTGCTTCCCGCCTCATATGCAAGGTCCTTCTGGATCTGCTCAATATAGGACGCCATATCCTTTGGATAAGGAACCCCTTCATATTTTTCATTACAGTAAAGTTCAATGATATCTTTCAGGAATGCGATCAGGGACTGGGCGTCCACGATCATATGCTGGGCTAGAAAATACACGCCGCTGAAGCCGTCCGGCATCTTGATCATGACAATGCGGGTCAGAGGGGAATCCTGCATCTTAAACGGCACAGTCGTCCATTTCTGCATCTCAGCTTCCGCCTCTTCCATGGTCATACCCGTGAAGTCTCTGAACTCGATCTCCTGATCTTCATGATCAACGACATACTGATACCAGTTTCCTTCTTTGTCCTTTGCCAGACGGACGCGCATTGCCTCGCATCTCTCGTAGGCTTTATTGATCGCTCTGCCAAGAACCTCCCAGTCGATTTCCACCTCGATGGTCAGGCTCGTTCCGATGTTCAGCACCGCTGCGCTGGGGCAGTGGGGAAGATAGTACAGGTGAAATTTCTGTGCAACAGTCAACGGATACACTTTATGTCCTTTTCTTGTTCTCATCATTTTATTATTCCTCCGATAAATGAATCCAGGGCCCCCTCATAAGCTTCGGTGTCTTTATAATAGCTTTCACCGTGGCCCGCATCTTTTACGATCAGTTTCGTCTTCGGCGCAGCGCAGTTTTTGTAGATTTCCTCGCACATCCGGCACGGGACAAAGACATCTTTCTCACCGTGGATAAACAGGAACGGCACTTCTGCCTTCCTCACTTCCCTCGCGGCATTGCACTCATCCAGACCGTATCCGGCATTTTTCTTGTTCAGCTTATCTGCGATCTGGATCATCGGGAATGCCGGAAGATGGTACATGCTGTGGAGCACATGGGTAAACACGTCTTTTGCTGATGTAAATGCACAGTCAGAGACGATCCCCTTTACCTGGGGCGGAAGCTTCAGCCCTCCCATCATGCAGACAGTGGCTCCGCCCATGGAGTTCCCGTGGAGAAGGATCTGTGCGTCATCACCGATCTTCTCGGTCATCCATTTCACCCACTCCATGCCATCCAGCCGGTCCATGGTCCCAAATCCGATATAAGTCCCCTCGCTCTCGCCGTGGGCACGTTCATCGATCAGAAGCATCCTGAATCCATGGTTCAGATAATAATACGAAAGGCTGCCATAATCATTGGTCCCCTGGCTGGTATATCCGTGAAAGCAGATGACTGCCTTCTTTCCTTCATCACCTTTGAAATATGTACCGTGAAGCTTCAGACCGTCGTGGGATGTGATCCAGACATCCTCGTGGGGCTGCTCCATCATCCAGTCGCGCCTCTCATGCATCAGTGGGAAATACTTTTCCCAATCCACACCGGACATCTTTATCGTCCTCTCCGTCTTCGCATTGTAGCGCTTCATGGTCCTTCTGTAGAAATACGCGGTGCCGCCCGCTTCCGCCGCTGCCGCGATACCAAGGAGCGCTGCCGCGCCTTTCAGTAATTTACCCATTTTTCTTCACCTGCTTTTTCTGAATCCTTATTTTTTCTTCTTGCTGTTAATGAGTTCCTTCAGTTTTAAAGCCTTATCGATATTTCCTTCCACTTTCAGTTTTCCAAGCGTCACTGCGAGGATCGGGTCTGTCTTTCCGTCCGCGATCTTGAACAGTGTCTCCGCGGAGCAGGTAAACATCGCGTCGCGGTCAAAATATTCATAGGGCTCAACATAGAGCTTTCCTTCTTTCACTTCCGCATAGAAGATCCCTTCGGCTTCGCCCGTGATGTTGAACTGATAAGCAAGATGCTCGTGAATGTCACTCACATCTGCATCCATCAGCATGCCTTTTACTTTTGAAAACATGTCTGCGTAGGTCATAATATCCTCCTTTTCGACCGCCGTTTTCCGTTTTTCGACCAGCGGTCATACCTTTTCTTCTGTTAGATTAACACCTTTTCGACTGACGGTCAACTGGCGTTCCTGTCAAAATAAGCCCGGAAATCTTCTTACTTTTTGTGAAGTTTTCTTGTTTGTACCCCCGGTCATCCTGTGCTATACTGTGAAATGATTCTTCTTATTTTATCAGGCATCTCCAGTCCTGATATTTGTTCCGGCAGGACTGCCGGCATTATTTTGCAAAAGGATGAAAAAGGATGATGTATCATGGCAAACCAATTAAAATATGACCGGATCCTGGACGCCCTTCAGGAACTCCTGGAAAACCGGAAACTCCAGTCCATCTCCGTCAGCGAGATCGCGCAGACCGCAGGGATCGGAAAAGGGAGCATCTACTATTATTTTCCTTCCAAGGATGCCATCCTGGAGGCGCTGGTAGAGCGCAGTTACGAGAAACCCCTGCGCACGGCAAAGGCACTTTCCTCCCAGACAGAGATCTCACCGTTCACGAGGATGGCAATGATCTTTCAGGCGTGCCGTAACTCTTCCTCCGAGTTCGTCCGGTCCGGGGAAAGTGAAGGGGCTGGCGCACAGGAAAAAGCATTCCTTCATCAGAAATATGTAAACCATATCATCACAGAGCTCAAACCGGTCCTCGCCGAGATCATACGCCAGGGCATTGCCGCCGGCGATATCCATTTTGATGATGCAGAGGCGCTGGCCGACATCGTTCTGATCGTGCTCACCGTTAAAATGGACAACACTCTTGTCCCCTCTTCCAAAGAAGAGATCGAGCGCACCATCAGCGGGCTTGTCTCACTGCTGGAAAAAGGGACGGAAAATCCTCCCGGATCGCTGAATTTTCTGATGAGTTAGGGTCCCGCTATTGACAGGACTCTGCTTTTGTGCTAATTTTCTTCTATAAAATGTAACTTAATAATATGGTTTTATAGCGAATAAGATAATTTATTCGCTATGTTTTTACCGATACTTTAGCACTCATCGTCCAAGAGTGCTGACAGAGTTTTTTCTGAAACTCATCCTGTACGGATTTTCAGAAAACCTGAAAAAGGAGGCAGACGATCATGATCATAAGACCGATTTACAATCTTCTTCTCCTGCCGGATGTGTCTTACTATTTTAAACGTGATTTCTTTACGGACTTCGGCGCAGAGGAACTGGAAAACGGTTCTGATATCCTCTTTATTTTTCTGAAGGAGGAAAAGGAGAGCGGGGAGTATACGGCAGAAGACTTTTATCCCATAGGGATCTCGGCACGTGTTGACGGATTCGGCGAGGAGGATTCCGTTGCCGTGCGCACGCTCAATCGTGTAAACATAATAGAACTGACAAATGAGGACGGCAGGCTGACCGCCTCCGTTTCCCTCCGCCCGGAAGCTGACGACCTGACAGAGGAGGAAGCAAAGCAGCAGTTTTCCCAGCTGAGATCCTCGCTCCTTCGTTTCGTCCAGGGATATCAGTGGGGGCTGTGGGCGCGCAGCTTCATCCTTCAGAGAAAGAATATCCACGATCTTGCCTGCGCTCTCGCCGATTATCTGAACCTGAACGCGGAAGAGAAATATGATATCCTTGCAGCAGATTCCCGAAAAGCACGGTATTCCATGATCTCCGCAGCGATCAGCGAGTTCATGGAGATCGCAAAGGTTTCCGAGGAGGCGCAGAACGCACAGAAAGACAACCAGGAGCAGCTCTACCGGGAGGCAGCGATCAAGAAACAGATCGACTACCTGCAGAGAGAGCTGGACGAGATGCACCCGGAGAATATCTCCGATGTGCGCAGATTTGAGAAAAAGATCCAGGAATCAGACATGAACACCGAGGCGCGCCGTGAGGCAGAGAAGGTCCTGAACCGGATGCGCCAGGAGGGAAAGGACAGCCACGAATATGGTCTTCTCTATGACTACCTCGACTTTGTGACCAGCCTTTCCTGGAAAGCTCCGGAAGTGACCCCCATCGACCTGGACCGTGCAGAAGCCATCCTTGACGAGGATCACTACGGACTCAAAAAGGTAAAGGAGCGCATCATCCAGCAGCTCGCTGTCATGGCGCTCAACCGGAAGCAGTACGGCTCCATCCTCCTCTTTGTGGGGGCTCCCGGCACCGGCAAGACCAGCATCGGCCAGAGCATCGCCCGCGCGCTCGGGAGAGAATATGTGCGGATCAGCCTTGGCGGCATCCGGGATGAAGCAGAGATCCGCGGGCACCGCCGCACCTACATCGGCGCCATGCCCGGCCGCATCATGGAAGGCATGAAGCGAAGCGGTGTCTCCAACCCGGTCATGGTACTGGATGAGGTCGACAAACTGGCGAAGGATTACGGCGGAGACCCGGCAAGCGCGCTTCTGGAAGTCCTGGATCCGGAACAGAACAATACATTTACGGACCATTACATGAATGTGCCCTACGATCTGTCCAACGTGCTCTTTGTCTGCACCGCAAACTCAACGGACACCATCCCCGAGCCGCTCCTGAACCGTATGGAAGTGATCTCTTTCCCGGGCTATACTGCCCTTGAGAAATATCATATCGCAAAGAAGCATCTCCTGCCGAAAGCAGAAGCAGCCATGGGGATCGATCCGAAGAAACTCCGGCTCACCGACAGCGCTCTGCGGAAAATGATCGATGAATACACCATGGAATCCGGAGTCCGGGATCTGAAAAAACTGATCGACACGCTGTGCCGGAGCGCAGCCGTAAAACTTGTCCGAAAGGAATCCGATTCCCTGTCCGTGACAAAATCGAACCTGACGGAATACCTGGGTCACAAAACCATGCATCATGACCGGAAGCTCACTTCCAGGACTCCCGGCGTAGTGACCGGCCTTGCCTGGACCCGTGCCGGCGGCGAGATCCTGTATATCGAGAGCAAACTGACCCAGGGCAAAGGGGAACTCCTGATCACCGGGCAGCTGGGGGACGTCATGAAAGAGTCCGTTCAGATCGCGCTGACTCTGGTCAAATCCCTCTACCCGAAAGAGAGCAGAGTCTTTGAGGACCATGACCTTCATATCCATGTACCGGAAGGCGCCGTGCCAAAAGACGGTCCCTCCGCGGGGATCACCCTGACCACGGCTCTCGCCTCTCTCATCACCGGGAAGGCCGTAGACACCGATCTCGCCATGACCGGAGAGGTTTCTCTGCGGGGCGGCGTCATGCCCATCGGAGGACTTCCGGAAAAGCTGATGGCTGCACAGCGCGCCGGGATCACAAAAGTATTTATCCCGGCGGACAACGTCGAAGACCTGGAAGACGTAGCAGAAGAAGTAAAAGAAAAACTTGAGATCATACCGGTAAAAAAAGTAACGGATGTACTGAGAAGGCTGCTGAGATAACCCAGCAGCCTTTTTACGTCAATCTTTCTGTCTGCCCGCATCACAGTGCGGACTGTAACCTACTCGCCGTCACCGATCTCTTCCCCGAGATAGAACACCCGGAAGAACAGTTCCAGAGACTCAAACAATTCCTGCTTTGTCTTCTGCAGCTCCCTGATCTTCAGCACGCTTCCGATCTCGTCAAAAAAGAAATCACTTTCCTCATGATCCACTTTAAGTTCCAGATTCCCTTCCTCGTCGAATACCAGCATCAGTACGCCTCCCACATCCTCCGTATACAGCACGCACATGATCTGCAGTTCTTCCTTTATGCTCTCCGGAAGCGAATCAAACTCCGGGTTCAGATAAAATTTCTGTTCGTATGCATTGGCCGCACACAATACAATCTCATTGTCCATACATTTTCCCTTTCTGTCAGATTATTTACCTCAATCGGTGCCGTGTACTTTTGAAAAAGTGCCTGGCACCTTTTATATGCCATTTTCTGAAAATTCAGACATATCCATATACACCGCGGACAGATACTTCCCCTGCATACACTTTTTCTTCCACACCGTCTTCACGGCGGACAAGCAGTTCTCCGTCCCTGTCAATCCCCAGGGCATATGCCTTATACTGCTCCTTTGCCCCGATCACCAGCACCTCTCTGCCGATGTTTACCAGCATCCTGCTGTATTTTTCAGCCAGCCCGGACATATCCCCGGTCTTGAGGAATATCTCATAGTTTTCCTCAAACCGCCTCATGACCGCTGCGATCAGAGGCGCGCGTTTTACTTTATGTCCCGCCTCTATCCGGAGCGAAGTGGCCGTCTTTCGGATATTATCAGGAAACTCCGTCATATTTACATTGATCCCGACACCGATAACCACATGATCGATATAATCGATCTGACTGCTCATCTCAGTCAGGATCCCGGCCAGCTTCTTTCCGTTTATGATCACATCGTTCGGCCATTTGATCTGGACTTTCACATCCTCACAGTCCATGATCCCTTCCGCCACACTGCACGCCATCACAAGCGTCAGTCCGGGGGCAGCCCCGGGCATAAGATCCGGCCGCAGGAGGAGCGACATATAGATACTTGATCCTGCCGGTGACTCCCAGATACGTCCCCGCCGCCCCCTGCCGGCAGTCTGCATGTCCGCCACGGCGAGGGTCCCATGGGGCGCCCCCTCGTCACCGAGCTGCCTGATCCGCAGGTTTGTGGAATCTGTCTCCGGGTAATAAAATACATTTCTCCCGGCCCACTTTGTCCGCATCCGGCTCTCTAATTCTTCTTTCATCATCACATCCGGAACATCCACGATCCGGTAGCCCCTGTTCCTGACTGCCTCGATCTGATATCCCTCGTCCTGCAGCTGCTTTATCACTTTCCACACCGCAGTCCGTGATACATCAAACTGTTCGCATATCTGCTGCCCTGAAACATAGTCTTCCGCTTCTCTGAGCAGTTTTAAGATTTCTGTCTTCACATCTCCCTCCAAACAAATATCTGATAATTCACCCTAAAAGGTGCCGTGTACTTTTGAAAAAGTACCTGGCACCTTTTATAGTAAGTTTTCAGAATATTCAGGATTCCTCTAATGTTGCCATCATCACCGCTTTGATCGTATGCATCCTGTTCTCCGCCTCATCAAAGACTTTGGACTGCGCAGACTCGAACACCTCATCCGTGACTTCCATATCCGTGATCCCAAACCGCTCGCCCATCTCTTTTCCGATCTTCGTCTTCAGGTCGTGGAACGCCGGCAGGCAGTGCAGGAAGATCGCGGTCTCCTTCGCATTTGCCATGACTTCTTTTGTCACTTTATAAGGTGAGAGTTCCTTGATCCGCTTCTCCCAGACCTCGTCCGGTTCTCCCATGGACACCCACACATCGGTGTAGATGACGTCCGCGTCTTTTGTACCCTCTTTCACATCTTCCGTCAGAGTGATCGTGGCGCCGGACTGTGCCGCATATCCCCGGCAGGTCTCCACAAGCTCTTCATTCGGAAAATATTCTTTCGTTGTGCACGCCACAAAATCCAGTCCCAGCTTGGAACACGCGACCATCAGAGAATTTCCCATATTGTAACGGGCGTCTCCCATGTATACCAGTTTCAACCCTTTGAGCTTCCCGAAATTCTCCCGGATCGTCAGCATGTCCGCCAGCATCTGGGTGGGATGATACTCATTCGTCAGCCCGTTCCAGACCGGTACGCCCGCATACTTCGCCAGTTCTTCCACAATGTCCTGACCAAACCCGCGGTACTCGATCCCGTCATACATCCTTCCCAGCACCCGGGCGGTGTCCTCGATGCTCTCTTTCTTTCCCATCTGAGACCCTGTCGGTCCGAGATAGGTCGTTCCCATTCCCATATCGTGGGCTGCCACCTCAAATGCGCAGCGCGTCCGGGTGCTGTCCTTCTCAAAGATCAGAGCGACATTCTTCCCCTTGTAATGATCCACCGGAATCCCCTTTTTCTTCTTTTCCTTCACCTCTGCCGAGAGGTCGATGAGATAAGTGATCTCCTCCGGTGTAAAATCCTTCAGCGTCAAAAAATTCCTTCCTTTTAAATCCATGGCTATCTTCCTTTCTGTATCTGCTGTTCAAGACCCGCTTGCATTGTTTCCATTATCACGGACAGGCAGAGCCCCTTTGGGCACGCCGCTGTCTGACTCTGTTAGTATACTACACATTTGCATAAAAATGCAATAGTTATGCATAAATATTAATTTCTTTTCTGTCTCGATACTTCATACATCAGGATGGACGCTGCAACCGCCGCGTTCAGCGACTCTGCTTTTCCCGCCATCGGGATCTTGATCCGGCAGTCCGCGCACTCTGCCACAGACTCACGGAGACCGTTCCCTTCATTTCCGATCAGAAACGCCGTGCCTCCAACATAATTTTCCTGATCGTAAAACTTCTCCCCCGCCAGGTGCGCCGCATATGTGCGGATCCCCGCGCTTTTCAGCCCTTTTATCGCTGCAGTCAGGTCCTCTGCACAGAGGAAGGGCATGCGCAGCAGCGCCCCCATTGTGGAGCGCACCACCTTTGGATTATAGATATCCACGCAGTCGCTGCTCATCAGGATCCCGGTTGCTCCTGCTGCCTCCGCGGTCCGGAAAATGGTGCCCATATTTCCCGGATCCTGAAGGTTATCCAGGACAGCCACCAGAGCCGTTTCCGGATCATTTCCGAGGATATCCTGCATACCGTATTCACGCCTTCTGACCACAGCAAGGATCCCCTGCGGCGTCTTCGTATCTGAAACATAGGAAAACACGGTATCTGAAAGGATCTCTGTCCTGCATCCTCTCAAGCCCGGAATCTCTTCCATATATCTCTTTGCACGGCTGTCCGACAAATACACTTTTTCCGTATGACTTTTCCACGTTTCATCCGCGACCAGTTCCCCCGTCATCCTTGGTCCTTCCACGAGAAACACTCCCGCCTCTTCCCTGGCCCGGCTCTTTTTCATCAGACGCGCCAGTTCCTTTACCTGGGCATTCCCTGTACTTGTGATCATTATTTATTCCCTTTCTCGTCAAACTTCTCTAGGACGTCATTGGCACCGATCAGTATCAGGATCCCGTCCGCCGGGAGAGGTTTCTGAGGATCAAAAGTCACATCCACCTCGCCGTCCAGTATGATCCCGACCACATTGATTCCGAACCGCTCCCTCACTTTCAGTTCTGCCAGGCATCTTCCGATCCAGTTCTGCGGCACTGCAGCCTCCACAAGACTGTAGTCATCCGACAGCTCGATCCAATCCGTAAATTCCCTTGCCACCAGATTCTTCGCCACGCGGCTCCCCATCTCGATCTCGGGATAGACCACCGCGTCCGCGCCCACTTTCTTCAGGATCGTCCCCTGCAGGGTGTCCTTCGCCTTTGCCAGGACTTTCGGGATCCCCATCTCCTTACATAGCATCGTCGCAAGGATGCTCGCTTCGAAATTCTCAGACACCGCCACAACAACTCCGTCCAGGTTTCTCCCTCCCAGAGCCTGCAGCGCCTCCGGATCCGAGATATCCGCCTTCACCGCATAAGATACCTGCTCTGAGATCTCCTGGATCTTTTCAAAAGAATCGTCCACCACCAGAACATCGCATCCCATTTTCTCCAGGGTCATGGCCACGCTCCATCCGAAACTGCCAAGCCCCAGCACCGCAAACTGTTTATTCATTCTTACCTCTCCTTATCCAAGCATGATCTTCTTTTCCGGCAGTTCCCTGAACTGCGCGCTCTTATCCGCCTTCCCTGCAAACACAAGGGCCATCGTCACCGGTCCGATCCTTCCCACATACATCATGCTCATCAACACCACATGACTGGCCGCGGTAAGCTGCGGCGTAAGATCCGCAGTAAGCCCCACCGTCCCGATCGCCGACGATGCCTCATACATAAGATCGATAAAATCTTTCCCAGGCTCAAACACTGAAAGCGCTGTAACTCCTGCAAGCCAGAACAGAAACGTGAGCAGCATGATCGTGATCCCCGATCTTACCACACCGTTCTCAAGCTTCCTGCCGAAACATTCCGTGTCCCTCCTGCCCCTCAGGACAGACGCCGCTGTCAGCAGCAGCATTGCCGCCGTAGTAGTCTTGATCCCTCCTGCGGTTCCCGCCGGAGAGCCGCCGATGAACATGAGGATGCACCCCAGCATCTTCGAACTGTCCGTCAGCCCGGACTGTGGCACAGAGGCGTATCCCGCCGTACGGGTCGTCACTGACTGAAACGCCGATGCCATCGCCTTCTCCGGCACGCTTAAGCTTCCTATCGTATCCGGGTTATTGAATTCCAGAGCAAAAAACCCCAGCGCTCCCGCAAGGATCAGAAACGCCGTCATGGTCAGTACGATCTTGCTCTGGAGTCCCAGCCTCGTCAGGAACCTTCGTCTTGGCACCTTTTTTGCTCCTTCCTGCCTTACTGTCGTGATCACATCGTACCAGACCGGAAATCCCAGTCCTCCCATCACAATAAGAAACATGGTCGTAAAATTCACCAACGGCGAATCAACATATCTGATAAAACTATCGTTTCCGATAATATCGATCCCGGCGTTGCAGAACGCCGACACCGAATGGAACACTCCGTACCATATTCCCCGCGCCGCTCCGAATTCCGGCACAAATTTTATCGCAAACAGGACGGCTCCGATCCCCTCTACAAAGAATGTCCCTTTCAGGATCCGGATCACAAACCGCACCATCCCGGACAGCGTATCCAGACCATAAGCCTGCTGGATCATGATCCTTCCCTTCATTGTGATGCGCTTCCTCAGCAGGAGAAAAAAAGCCGCCGTGCACGCGATCACTCCCAGTCCGCCGATCTGGATCAGTATCAGCACCACGACCTTGCCCAGCAGTGTAAACTGCTCCGCCGGCACAACCGTCACAAGCCCGGTCACGCACACCGAAGTCACGGAGGTGAAAAGTGCATCTATAAATGCGATCGGCTTCTGATTGCATACCGGGAGCCAGAGTATAAGCCCTCCCAGAAAGATCACGCCAAAGAATCCCAGCGCGATGATCTGCATTGTGCTGAGCCTGACTTTTCTCGGGCTCTTTGTCTTCTCTTTCATGTTCCGTCTCTCCTGTTTTGTTTTCCTGTCTTAACATACCGGATGTCTGTTTTATCTTATCACAAGATATACGAATGGTAAAGCGAACACAACCGTAAACGGAACAGTCCTTGTAAGAGTCCGATTCACTTTTCATAAGAACCTGTCCGGATACAGAAAGGCCAGGTCCGGATGAACACCTTTTTCAGGAAATCCTGAATACAATCCACATCCGCGCCTGACCTCTTTTATCCTTTTCTCACTGCAGCATGATACATTCAAATGCACCTAACTGCAGTTCACCTTCATATTTCTTTCCACTCTCCGCATCTGTCCAGCTTCCGGTCCCCCGGACCGTGACCGGTTCATTCCGGAAATTCATCACAAAGACGATCCGTTTCCCGTCGTTTCCGATGCGTTCCGTCACTGTGACTCCGTAAGGCAGTTCGGTTCCCAGCGGATTCCCGATCCCTGCTTCTTTCAGCCGGTCCGCATAAAACGCTCTGAGGAAATCTTCCCCGGCCGCCGCGGCAAGATACCAGGCTTTCCCTTTTCCAAAGGAGTGTGCCGTCACCACCGGCTCACCTTTCACATAGTCTTCTGAATAGACAGACAGCACTTCCGTCTCATCTCCTGCATGGATCAGTTCCCGCAGGTTCCCCGCCGCATATTCCTTTCCGCCATAGCAGAATGAATTTGTAAATTCATCGGACGGCGCGTCGATCTCCTCCTGCTCGATCCCCAGCACATCCACGAGCGGGTGATGACCGGTAAAGCACAGATCCGTATCATCCGCGATCCCGCTGAAGTATGTGGTCACATAGGTTCCGCCCTTCTCCACTAACTCCCTGACCTTTTCTGCGTATCCCTGCTTATACATATAATTCAGGGGGGCTGCCACAAGGGAGTAGCCCTCCAGGCTGTCGTCCATGGTCACAAAATCCATATCGATCCCCGCCTCCCAGAACGCCTGATAGTGATCCAGAATGCAGTCGATATAGCTGATGTCCTGCCTCGGTCCCGAGACATCCTCCAGGGTCCACCAGTTCTCCCAGTCAAAGACCATTGCCGCCTTCGGTCTGTTCACTGTCCCGTCGATCAATCCCGATACAGCCTCCAGCCGCTCTCCAAGTTCTGCCACCTGGCGGAATGTCCGCGTATCGCTTCCGTTCTTGTGTCCTACCACAGCCCCGTGGAACTGCTCGAACGCACCGCGCCCCTTACGCCACTGGAAATATTGTACCGAATCAGATCCGTGGGCGATCGCCTGCATGGATGAGAGCATATGCATCCCCGGCCGTTTTACCGGGTTAAATCCCCGCCAGCTCACAGCCGACGGCGTGCTCTCCATCAGAAGGAACGGCTGCTTTTTCAGAGACCGCATGATGTTATGGTTCGCCGCCGCGCGGACCGCAGCCTGGACCTCGTCCTTCGTCTTATGCCAGAACGGATAATTATCCCAGGAAATGATATCCAGGTCATCCCTCATCTTTCCGTAATCAAGCCCTTTAAAGAAGTACATGAAATTCGTAGTCACAGGAAGGTCGGAATGCTCATGCACAGCAGCGGTCTCACACCTGGTAAATTCTCTCATCTGGTGCGTCACAAACCGTTTCCAGTCAACTGTCAGCGCCGTTGTCGTCGTCTCCCCGTGAGGAGCCGGGCTGTGGATCTGGCTCCAGTCCGAATAGGTATGGCTCCAGAATGAGTTCCAGTATGCACGGTTTAGCTCCTCCAGTGTGCCGTATTTCTCCTTCAGCCAGTTTCTGAACGCCTCCTGGCACAGTTCACAGTGGCAGGAAGAATCTGCAAAGTTTCCTCCCAGCTCATTGGAGAGATGCCAGAGGATCACATTTTCTTTCTTTCCAAACCGTTCTGACAGCGCACTGTCGATCTCATAGATCTTCTTCCTCATCACAGGGGACGTATAGCAGAAATTATGCCTCTTTCCGGGAAGGTTCCTCTTCCCGTCCGCCTGCACCTGCATCGTTTCCGGATATTTCCGGGTCAGCCAGTGGGGCATTGCTCCGGACGGAGTTGCCAGGACCACCTGTATCCCCTCTCTGCCGAGCCGGTCGATGATCTGTTCAAGCCAGTCAAAATCGTACTTTCCTTCTTCTGGCTCCAGCCGTGCCCAGGAAAATATCCCCAGGCTCATGCAGTTGACATTGGCTTCTTTCATCAGTCTGATATCTTCCTCCAGGACCTCCGGGCAGTCCAGCCACTGATCCGGATTGTAATCTCCTCCATGTAAAATGTGTCCTCCGAGCATAAATGCACCTCCTGTTTGACGTGATACTGGTTCCGCTGTAAGACCAGGTTTTATTTGCGCAAATTTTATGTTTTTGCGCTATATCCTTTCTTCTTTTGAAATTATAACACCCGTTTTTTACCTTTTCAATAGATATTTTTGCTAATCTGCCTTCATGATTTTTGTGCACATGGACAGTCTAAAGAGATTGCGCGCAAATTTGCGCGCAATATATCTCCTTCCGTACTTCATTCTCCACCACACCCTGCTATGCTTTCCCTTCCGCCCCGCTGTCTTTTCACTTCCGATGCCTCTTTTTACCTGTACTGCTCATTTTGTCGAATCCTTCAGCAGCACCTCATGGTCCAGGATGGTTTTCCGCGGGACCTCCCTATCTCCGATCAGATCGAGCAGAAGCCTGCACGCTGTCCGCCCGCTTTCTATCACGTCAAAATCCAGCGTCGTGACCGACAGCGGATGATTCTCCAGCATCTTGCTGTTGTAGCAGGAAGCCACCTTTACATCTTCGGGTACTTTCTTTCCACGGCCCCGGAGCGTTTTCAGCACAGTGCTGCACACCGAATCATCCTGGCAGAGGATACAGTCTGCATCCCGCTGGAGAAACTGCTCCACTTTTCTCTCCATCTCCGATACCGTAAGCCGGTCCCTGCTCACGATCCCGCCGTCAACGCTGATCCCTGCATCTTCATGCGCCTGCACATATCCCGCGTACCGTTCCTCATTGACCACTTTCCCATCGGAACTCCCCAGATAGGCGATCCGCCTCATCCCTCTGGCGAGCAGGACCGCTGTCAGGTCCCGGCATCCGCCTCGGTTGTCATAGTCTACCTGAACCGCACTGTCATCATCAAGGGACCCGATCGCCACGAACGGGACTTTCTGCTCTTTCAGATATGCGGCAAACGGATCTTTCCGGTATGTCTGTGCCAATATCACTCCATCCACTTTTCCGGCGCCGATCGCTCTCCTCAGCTGGGAAAGATCCTGCACCCCCGCCATGATGACCAGCATATCAAAAGTATTTGCCTGTGCCATCTCATTCACCCCGGACATACAGGCGTAAAAGAAAGGCTGGTCCACAAGTTCCTTCGCCTCGGGCAGCACAATGGCTATCGTCCCCGCACCCGGAACACCCTTCTTCACCCTCCGCTCGGTATTAGGCTGATACCCCTGGTCCTTTGCATATTCCAGGACCCTCCGCCTGGTCTCCCCGCTGATCCGTCCCTTTCCCGACAGGGCGCGGGAAACCGTAGTGGCAGAGACACCCAGTGCCTCTGCCACCTCGTTGATCGTTATTTTTCTGCTGTTTCTTTCTCTTTCCGACATGGCACACACTCTCCTGTTTCTCTCTGAATTAAGTATGCCCCATCCGCCTTCCGGTGTCAATCACATCTCGTAAAGCCTCCTCTTCCGGCTACACCTCAAAGATCAGATCACCGTAAGAAGGCATCGGCCATGCCTCTTTGTCCACGATCATCTCCAGTTTATCAACCGGAGCACGGAGAGCCTCCATAGCCGGGAATACATCGGAGTGGTAGAAGTTCGCCTGTTCTGCCCCCTCTTCTTTCTTCGCCGCCTCTTCCGTAACTTTCACAAGTTCGTCGAGAGCTCTCTTCGTCTCTCCCATAAGTTCAGTCACTTCATTCAGACATTCCATCTGAACGGATGCGTCCGCACCGGCTGCTTTCACGGAATTCACTGTATCTGCAAGTGTCTTTGTATATTTGATGAACGCCGGAAGGAACTGTTTGCTCGCCATATCGATCATGGTGCGCGCCTCAATGTTGATGGCTTTCGCATAAGTCTCATACTGGATCTCAGCACGGGATTCCAGTTCTGCTCTTGTGAACACTCCGAATCTCTCAAACAGGCTCACAGCTGAATCCGTCACCATCGCCGGGATCGCTTCTACCATGGACTTGATATTCGGGAGCCCTCTTCTCTCTGCTTCTTCCACCCACGCCTCAGAATACCCGTCGCCGTTAAAGACGATCCTCTGGTTCTCTGTCGCGTACTGTTTGATCAGGTCATGTACCGCTTTATCAAAATCGTCCGCCTTTTCCAGCACATCGCATGCATCCGCGAACGCCTCTGCAACGATCGTGTTCAGGACAATATTCGGTGAAGCGACCGAATCGCGGGATCCTACCATACGGAACTCAAACTTGTTCCCCGTAAATGCAAACGGTGAAGTCCTGTTTCGGTCTGTAGCATCTTTCGCCAGTTCCGGAAGCGTGCGCACTCCTGTCTCCAGTTTGCCTCCTTTGAGGCTGTGTGTCGCCTCTCCTGTGCTGATCAGCTGTTCCAGAACGTCCTCAAGCTGCTCTCCAAGGAAAACGGAGATGATCGCCGGCGGCGCTTCGTTTGCTCCGAGTCTGTGGTCGTTCCCCGGATCTGCTGCAGACTCTCTTAAAAGATCCGCATGCATGTTCACTGCTCTCAGGATACATGTGAGCACCAGAAGGAACTGGGTATTCTCATGAGGTGTCTTTCCGGGATCCAGCATGTTGATGCCGTCGTCCGTCGTGATAGACCAGTTATTATGCTTGCCGGAACCATTCACGCCTGCGAACGGTTTTTCATGGAGCAGGCACTTCAGGCCGTGCTGACATGCCACTCGCTTTAAGGTCTGCATCACGATCTGGTTGTGGTCCACCGCGATATTTGCCTCCGCATAGATCGGAGCCAGCTCATGCTGTGCAGGAGCCACTTCGTTGTGCTGCGTCTTTGCCGTGACTCCGACTTTCCAAAGCTGTTCGTTGACGTCCTTCATGAATGCCGCGATCCTCTGACGGATCGTTCCGAAATAATGGTCGTCAAGTTCCTGTCCTTTCGGCGGCATTGCTCCGAAAAGAGTACGTCCTGTATAGATCAGGTCCTTCCTCTGCTCAAACTTCTCTGCGTCAACAAGGAAATACTCCTGCTCCGGTCCAACAGACGGCGTCACTTTTTTGGAAGTAGTATTTCCAAATAATCTGAGCAGTCTCAGCGCCTGTTTGTTGATCGCTTCCATGGATCTCAGAAGCGGTGTTTTCTGGTCAAGCGCCTCTCCTGTATAGGAACAGAAGGCTGTCGGGATACATAATGTCGCTCCCGCTGCATCCTGTCTCACGAACGCCGGAGATGTACAATCCCACGCGGTATATCCTCTCGCCTCAAACGTCGCCCTTAAACCTCCCGACGGAAATGAAGACGCATCCGGCTCCCCTTTGATCAGTTCTTTTCCCGAAAAGCTCATCAGGACTTTTCCGCTGGGCTGCGGTGCGGAAATGAAAGAATCATGTTTCTCCGCCGTAACTCCTGTCAGCGGCAGGAACCAGTGGGTATAGTGGGTCGCCCCTTTTTCGATCGCCCACTCTTTCATTTCATGGGCAATAACATCCGCAGTCTCAAGATCGAGTTCTTTTCCTTCCTCGATCGTCTTCTTCAGATTTTTATAGACCTTCTTTGGCAGACGTTCCTGCATCACCGTATCATTAAATACGTTTTCTCCAAAGATCTCGGCTACATTGATCAGTTCTGTACTCATATGCAATCCCTTCCTTCTTCGTTTCCTACGAAAAAAGGGCACTCCAAGCTATGTTGGAACGCCCTTGTTCTTCTTTACGTGTGACAGTATACCTCAATCATCCGAAAAAGGCAAGCAAAAATTTTGTTATATTATCTCAAAATTTTTCAGGCTTTTCCTACAGATCCGAATAATTCCATCTTCTCTTTCACTTTTGCCATGATAGCTTCTGCGCCCGGTTTCAGAAGTTTACGCGGGTCAAAGCCTTTGCCCTGTTTGTCTTTTCCAGCCTCGATGTACTCGCGTGTTGCCTCTGCGAATACGATCTGGCACTCTGTATTAACGTTGATCTTAGCTACACCAAGATCGATCGCTTTCTTGATCATATCATCCGGGATACCCGTACCGCCGTGAAGTACGAGCGGCATATCGCCTGTCTTCTGCTGGATCGCATCCAGTGTCTCGAAGCTTAATCCTTCCCAGTTGTCCGGATATACGCCGTGGATGTTTCCGATACCTGCTGCCAGGAAGTCGATACCCAGGTCAGCGATCATCTTGCACTCGTCCGGATCAGCGCACTCGCCTTTTCCTACAACGCCGTCTTCCTCGCCGCCGATCGCACCGACCTCTGCCTCGAGAGACATGCCGTGATCATGAGCGATCTTAACGAGCTCTTTTGTCTTAGCCACGTTCTCATCGATCGGATAGTGTGATCCGTCGAACATGATAGAGGAGAATCCTGCCTCTACGCATTTCAGGCATCCGTCATAGCTGCCGTGGTCCAGGTGAAGGGCTACCGGAACTGTGATGTTGAGTTCTTCCAGCATTCCATTGACCATTCCTACAACAGTCTTATATCCTGCCATATATTTTCCAGCTCCCTCAGACACGCCGAGGATAACCGGTGAATTGCACTCCTGCGCCGTTAAAAGGATCGCTTTTGTCCACTCAAGGTTGTTGATGTTGAACTGACCTACTGCGTAATGACCTGCTTTTGCTTTCTGAAGCATTTCTGTTGCTGATACTAACATTTTTCTTCTCCTCCAATTCTCCCTCCCGCTGCTGCCGGAAATATAGCGGCAGACGGGATTTGTCTGGTTATTAAATCCTTTTCTATTATAGCGTAACAGAGTAAAAAATACAATCTAATTTTCTGTATGTCCGCCGCGCCTCCCATTCAGGGTGCAGATCTCCTCATACGCTTTTTTCGCAGTGACCACACGTTCCTTTGATGCCTCCCCTTTACAGCACAAAAAAAGTCCGTTCACACGGACTTCTTTCAGTGACTCCGAGGGGAATCGAACCCCGGTCCGATTCTCCATTTTCCCCGTAAAATCAAGGGATACCGGCAGTTCCCTTTGATTACTTTTGATTACCTGGTAATCAAAATACTATCACAGCCCTGAAACTTTATCAATAACTTCACTCTTTTGTTGCAGACTTTTTCTGTTTCTATAATAGTACCGCTTTGTCGTCTTAATATCCGTATGCCCCATCTGCGCTATGACAAGAGATTCTTCAACTCCATTGTCCAGCAGAATTGTTCCATATGTCTTTCTGATCTTATTCAAAGATTTTTTAACGATCCCTAATTTCCGGCAAATCGTTTTCAGCCGAGATGTAAAAGTGTATGTCCTGATTCGTTCTCCATTTCTCTCAAACAGATACTCTCCAAAAGGATTCAATTTTCGTATTTCTTTTAGTATCCATTCGGCAGAAGACGGAAGGATCACTTCGCGTATGCCTGCCGCTGTCTTTGGGAAGTCACGTACTTCATAGACATTTTTCTCATCGTCGCCTTTATAGAAGATCTCTGTTCGTCTAATATGGAGCACTCTTCCCATAACATCTTCCGTCTTCAATGCGACCAATTCTCCCGGACGGGCACCTGACTTGAAATACAAAAGGATACCTAAATTCAAAATATCTAAATCCGATTCCATAATATAATTTATGACTTCGTCTGTT
>DWXK01000090.1 GCA_019119205.1 Candidatus Mediterraneibacter intestinavium | reverse complement strand
GTTGTTTCCAGTGATGAGAAATTAATTGTTGATGTCCAGTCTGCATTGGATCTGGTGATGACGGTTAAATATGAGACAAATGCAACGAAGATCGTGTTAGATAAAAAAGCAATCTGCGAAGAATTTTTTATTTTGAGTACAGGGATGGCAGGAGAAGTTCTCCAGAAGTTTATAAATTATCATGTACAGGCTGCTGTATATGGGGATTACTCACGTTATACGAGCAAACCTTTGAAAGATTTTATGTATGAGGCGAACCATGGAAAGGATTTCTTCTTTCTCAGTACAAAAGAGGAAGCGATACAAAAACTGATAGAAACATAATGACAGCAATGTGCAAATTCCAGTGATACAAACAGGATATACACGAGGACTTGAAAGGTCACAGCCTTACAAGTCCTCTTATGCGTTACTGACAGTTTACTCAGGGAAGAAGAGGCTCTTGGGAGAAAACGGTTTTCAGACTGCCCAGGGGCGTTCGGGAAAGCCCCACAGACAGCGAAAACCCGCTGGCCATCCGGTCAGCGGGCTTCGTCGTTGTTATAGTTATCTAAAAGGAATGAGAGTAAAGTGCGACATCTTGGGTTTCCCCAAGATGTCTCTACTTTATGAGGGGGGAGATAGTTGTTTATCAACTATCTGAGTCATAGTATAGACAGAAAATGTGTCCAAAGTATGTTTAAAGTCTTAAAGAAAAAGAAAAATATTTAATCAAATATAAAGCGGGCTTTCGTTTTCAACGGGAAGACGGGATCCGGATCGTGTTCCCGGCATAGATCCGGTCCGGGTCTGAGATATCGTTCAGTTTCGCAAGCTCGCTGACTGTTGTGCCATACCGTGCGGCGATGCCGTTTAGTGTGTCGCCGGATCTGATCGTATATGTCTGGTATGATGCGCCGCTTTCCGGAACTTTGAGTGTATTTCCCGCGTAGATGCGGTCGGGATCAGAGATCCCGTTGAGCCGGGTGAGTTCGGAGACGGTGGTGCCGTACCGCGCTGCGATGCCGCTTAACGTATCGCCGGACTGGATGACGTAGGTGATGTAGTCCGTGGACGGAGCAGGGGACGGCGAGGGGGAAGGCGATGGCGAGGGAGTGCCTCCGGACAGGCGGTTGAGTCCGGCACTCCGGATGACAGAAGGAAAATCCACATAGCTTAAATTAAGGTCAACATTTCCGCTGATCCCCGGAACGCTTCCCTGGCTTGTGTACTGCCACATGGCGCAGTCGGTCCCGTCGAAGGTATCCGCGTAGCGGGCATACCAGAGAGCATAGCGCTTGGCTATGTCACTGCCCAGATACTGGTCCAGGAAATTTTTGTTGCTGTAGAACATCGCGAAGTAACCTTTTGCCTCGATCCGGTCACAGAAGCTTTTAACGAGCTGCTTTGCAAGTTCGGGCGTGATCGTGACGCCTTCGCCGGAGGCATAATCAACACTTGCCTGTTCGATGTCATAGCAGACGGGATATTCCAGTTTATAGTCTGCGATCGTATCCAGACATCCGTCCGCCTCCTGTACTGCAGAAGAGGGGCTTACAGCATAACAGAACCAGTAGGCGCCAATGGGAAGCCCGATGCGGTTGCATTCGGAGGCGTTTCTGCGAAACTGCGGGTCAACTGTATTGAAGCCGTATCCGGCACGGAGCATGGCGAAGCGGTAACCGGCGGCTTTTACCCGTTCCCAGTCTACCTCTCCCTGAAATTTGCTGACGTCAAGTCCTTTTATACTCATAGAAAACATCCTTTCAGAATATTGCGCCGGAATGCTTCCCTGAAAGCTTTGGAAGTTTGAAATGTTATCCGGCGCGGTGCATTTGTGATATTAATATATGTGGGAAAAAGAGAAAGGTGAGACAGGGCAGTAGAAAGCAGAAGTTCGATGTCCGGCTGGTTACAGTTCAGACTGTACGCAGGAGAAGGAAAATATAAAATTGACATATTGTATAAGGAAAAATATCTGATATCATATAAGTATGGCAAAAATAATTCTTTAGAAAATGGAGGGAAAATGATGTTTCCAGAAAGATTTTTATGGGGAGGAGCCGTTGCGGCGAACCAGTGTGAAGGCTCTTATCTTGAGGATGGAAAAGGACTGTCGATCCAGGACGTGATGCCCCACGGCATCAAGACGCCCAGGACGAAGGAGCCGACGCCGGATAATATGAAACTGATCGGGATCGATTTTTATCACAGGTATCAGGAGGACATCAAACTGTTCGCAGAGATGGGATTTAAGGTGTTCCGTCTGTCTATCGCATGGAGCAGGATCTTCCCGAAAGGTGATGAGGAGACCCCGAACGAGGCGGGGCTTGCGTTTTATGACAGGGTATTTGATGAGTGCCACAAATACGGCATTGAGCCGCTGGTCACCCTCTCCCACTATGAGACTCCGCTTTATCTTGCAGAGCATTATGACGGATGGCTGAACCGGAAGCTGATCGGTTTTTATGAGCGGTATGTCAGAACGGTATTTACAAGATATAAGGGCAAGGTAAAATATTGGCTGACCTTCAACGAGATCAACTCCATCCTCCACTCTCCGTTCATGAGCGGCGGAATCAATACGCCGAAAGAGGAACTGACGGATTCCCAGCTCTATCAGGCAGTACATCATGAACTTGTGGCGAGCGCCCTTGCCACCAAGATCGCGCATGAGATCGATCCGGAATACAAGGTCGGCTGCATGATCCTGAGCATGCCGATCTATCCGCTCTCACCGGATCCGAAGGATGTGATCGCGGCTATGGAAGCAGACCATCAGAACATGATGTTCGCGGACGTCCATGTGCGCGGCATGTATCCGGGATATATGAAACGTTATCTCAGAGAGCATGACATCGAAGTGAAGTTTGAGGACGGCGACGAGGAACTCATGAAGAAGAATACGGTTGATTTCGTGTCGTTCAGCTACTATATGTCTGTATGTGCTACTGCAGATCCGGAAAAAAATATCCGGGGAGAAGGCAACCTGCTTGGCGGAGTGCCGAACCCGACGCTCAAGGCAAGCGAGTGGGGATGGCAGATCGATCCCCGGGGACTCCGATATGTCCTGAACACCCTCTGGGACAGATACCAGAAACCTCTGTTTATCGTGGAAAACGGGCTTGGCGCCGTAGATAAGCTGGTGGAGGACAAGGACGGAAATCTTACGGTTGAGGACGACTACAGGATCGAGTACATGAGAGACCATCTGCTCCAGGTGGAAGAGGCGGTTGAGGACGGCGTGGATGTTATGGGATACACTTCCTGGGGATGCATCGACCTGGTCAGTGCTTCCACTGCGGAACTGAAAAAGCGCTATGGATTCATTTACGTTGACAGAAATGACGACGGAACAGGAACATTGAACCGTTATAAAAAGAAGAGCTTCTACTGGTATAAAGATGTGATCGCATCAAATGGAGAGAGTCTCCATAAATAAGAGAGAGGCATGATCGGAGGTGAGGGCAGATGAAGTATCTGGTCACAGATATCGGCGGCACTTTTACAAAATATGCCGTGATGGATGAAGAGTGCCGGATCTATGAGAAGGGAAAGGTTCCCACGGAAAAAGGATCGACAGAAGAATTTCTGGACATGCTCGTGGAACTGTTCGGAAAATACGGGGAAGGGACAGAAGGCATGGCGGTCAGCGCTCCGGGGATCATCGACAGCGAGCGCGGGTTCATGCATAATGCCGGAGCGATCTGGTGCGTGGAGGATCTTGATATCACGGGCGTGCTCAAAGAGCGTCTGGGCGTTCCGGTCACAGTTGAGAACGACGCGAAGTGTGCCGCTTTGGCGGAAATGTGGCGTGGCAGTCTTCAGGGCTGCAGGAACGCGGCGGTGATGATCATTGGAACGGGTCTGGGCGGCGCTGTGTTCTGCGATGGAAAGCTGGTCAAGGGCAGCCACCTTTTTGCGGGAGAGTTCAGTTATATTCTTTCTAACGTGGAGGATGCGCTGAACCCGGAAAATATACTGGGTGCCAACGGCGGCGCCCCGGCGCTGATCACGCTTGTGGCAGAGAAAAAGGGAATGCCGAAAGAGGAACTGGATGGGGTGAAGGTCTTTGAGATGGCAAATGCCGGAGATGCGGAGACTCTGGAAGCGCTCCATATGTACTGCAGACGCCTTGCGGTGCATATCCTGAACTGCCAGTTCATGGTGGATCCCGAGAAGATCGCGGTGGGAGGCGGCATCAGCGTTCAGCCGCTGCTGCTCACGACGATCCGGGAGGAGATGGAGAAGATCTATAAAGTCTTCCCCCATGAGATCCCTGCACCGGAAGTGACGACCTGTAAATATTTCAACGACTCCAATCTGATCGGGGCGCTGTATGTGTACCTGAACGCCCATCCTGTCCGGGCATAATACAAAGAGAAGCCCGGAGAATGGGAATATTAAAAGACATAGAAAAACGCCGGCATCCGGAACATTGAACCTGTTCCGGATGCCGGCGTTTTTCTTACGGTGAAAAAACAAGTCTATTCCGCCACCCTCAGCCGTTCCACTACAGGCTGCTTCCGAGCATTCGCATAGCACACTGCCGGAACGATCAGGGAGATCGCGATTAGAAATGGTGTACACACGGCGATGGGCAGCAGGGTGAAGCGCCAGGTGAAGACGTTCATCTGTCCGGTGACCGCCCAGACAAGGACATATCCCGCGCCGATCCCGATGGTACAGCTGATCAGAAGGGAGAGGAGGGCATAGGAGAGCCCTTCCCATTGGAGCATCCTGCGCTGCTGGGTCCCGGTCATGCCCACGGATTCCATCATGGCAAGCTCCTGCCTGCGGGAAAGGATGGATGTGGCGGTCACGTTAATGAAGTTCAAAAGCCCGATCAGTGCCAGGATGATGCTCAGGATCCCGCCGGTCACGGCATAGGTCTGTTTCAGATTGTTGAACTCCTGCTGATAATCCGCCTTTGTCCGGCAATCCATATCCGGATTTACTTTTTCACAGTAATCTTCAAGCCAGCTCTCTACTGCCGCCTGCCGGTCATCCTCTGCGTTGAACACGGTCTTCATGGGCTGCCGGTCTCCGAACCGGGCCAGAAATTCTGTGTCAGGCAGGATGAATTCTTCCGACATCAGCCCGTACCGCTGGGAACTCAGCGCCGTGGGCATCTGAGCCACTGCGAGCACGGTATATTTTTTGGATACAGTGTCGCTGAATTCGATGGTGACTTCATCACCCGGCTCCAGGAACGGCATGGATGTTTCTTCATCCAGGGAAAAGGTATTCACGAGGACATAATCCCCGCTTTTGAATTTCTCCCAGTCAAAAGTTCCGTATTCCGGGGTGATGTACCGGGCTGCATTCTCGTTCACTCCGTAGACATCGACATTGGTCCGGTGGGATGTCCTGATATAGTCAAAGGCTTCCGCCATGACAGGATCAGAGAAATATTCGCTGTTTTCCGGAGCATCCATGATCTGTTCCACGGTATTCCACCCAGTGTCGGAATAGTTGTGCACGGTCCCGGCAAGATAGATGTTCCCGACATCTGTGACTCCATCCTGTGAAGAAAGTTCCTTTTGAAAATCTTCGGTTACCCCGGCATAGTCTGTTTCCGGTGAACTGAAATTGTAGATGGAGGCGCTGGATACTTCGAAATCCGTCAGCAGCTTGTCTGCCAGATACTTATCCATATCAAATCCCGTTACAATAGTATAGACGCTGTTGAGCAGGATCAGGCTCAGAGAAAGAGAAAGGACGACAAGTACCAGTTTCCGTTTATTACGTCCCAGATTGGCGCGCGCCATGCCAAAAGGTGTCGTCTTTCTTGTCTTCCGCGATTTTTTCCGTACGCTTTTTTCTGTGAACCGGACTGCATCTACCGGGGAGACCTTCGCGGCGATCCGGCAGGGCCTGATGCAGCTGATGTATACGGTGAGTGCCGTGAACAGAGCGGAGCCCAGGAAGATCAGCGGGTTCACGGAATAGTAAACGTCCATGGAGACCATCATGTCAGCGATCACGGGAGTCAGGATCCTGCCGATTGCCCACCCGGCAATAAGTCCGGCAGGGACGCCGAAAAGACACAGGGTCCATGCCTGACGCCGGACGATCTTCTTAAGCTGTCTTCCGGTGGTGCCCACTGTTTTCAGCAGTCCGTAGAAACGGATATCGCTGAAGATGTTCAGGTAGAAGATATTGTAAATGATCAGGTAGCCTGACAGCATGATGAGGAAGATCAGGATAGCGAGGATGGAAACCGTGGCCCAGTCGATGCTGGAAAAGCTGTAAGCCCAGTTCACGCTGGGACTGATCAGAGATCCGTCAAAACCACATCTCTGTATCAGGTCTTCCATTTGCCCCTCTATATTGAATGAACTGAAAAAATTGAAGCTTATATTCATGTATCCTGAAAAATCTGTTCCGTCTGTCTCATAGTAAGGTGTCGTCTCAAGTGGTGCCGCCAGGTCGGCATAGTCTTTTGACACTGCAATCTCCTGGGCCATCATGACCGGATCCCCTTCCCAGAAACCGCATAGGGTAAAGGTGTCCGTCCGGATCTCATTGTGGATGTTCAGATCCAGAGTGACCTTCTGCCCAAGTTCATGAGGAATGCCCAGCGCGTCCAGGATCAGGGTGCTCATGGCGATCTCGTCCTGCGCTTCCGGCAGCTTTCCTGCAGTCGGATAAGCAAAACTCTGACGGGCGTTCAGCGGCTCGTAGTACCGCACCTCGGTCTGGATTTTATTCAGTTCCGGATTTACCGCGTTCCCCACGAAAATGTTGTAGGAGACGTCCCGGATCCTGGGATCGTCCTTCATATGATCATACTCTGACATAGTGAAGTTCTTGAAACCTGCCTGAGCATTTCCGCCGACCTGCCGGAATGTGGATTCGGTCTGGCTGCGGAGCAGGTTCCCGCACACAGAGAACACGGTGGTGAACAGGATCGTGGTCAGGAGGATAGCTGCCAGCCCGATCAGGTTCTTTGACCTTTTTGCGGAAAGGATGCGGGAAGAGAGGCGGCGGATCACCTGCTTATTCTTTACCTTACGCATGGAGATCACCGCCTTTGCGCACTCGCCCTGCGATCCGTCCGTCCTCGATCCGGATGATCCGGTCTGCTGTCTGGGCGATTTCTTCATTGTGGGTGATCATCACGATGGTCTGTCCGAACTGGTCGCCCGTCACTTTCAGGAGACTTAAGACGTCCTGACTGGTGGCAGAGTCCAGGTTTCCCGTGGGTTCGTCCGCCAGGATGATGGCAGGCTTTGTGGCAAGGGCGCGGGCGATGGCGACCCTCTGCTGCTGTCCTCCGGAGAGCTCACCGGGAAGGCTGTTCAGTTTCTGTTCTAGCCCCAGGATCTCCACGATCTCCCGGATGAAATCCCGGTCGATGCGGTTCCCGTCCAGTTCGATGGGGAGGGTGATGTTTTCCTCTACGTTCAGTACCGGGACCAGGTTGTAACTCTGGAAGACGAAACCGATCTTCCGTCTGCGGAAGATACAGAGGGCGTCGTCCTTCAGGGAAAAGATGTCCTTTCCGTCCACGAAAACCTTTCCTGCAGTGGGGCGGTCCAGTCCGCCCAGCATGTGGAGAAGGGTGGATTTGCCGGAGCCGGATG
>DWXK01000089.1 GCA_019119205.1 Candidatus Mediterraneibacter intestinavium | reverse complement strand
TGGAACTTCGTAAAATTTACACATATCCCGAAACTTTTTCTTCGTGTTGTCCGATGCATCCGCGGCTGCCATCACAAGGCACGCTTTTCCTGACTTTACTTCCCGTTCGGTCATGAATTCGCCGCTGACGCACTTTCCTGCTTTCATCGCAAGACCGATCAGAGACAGTACTTTATCTCTCTGCAATATCTCCCATCTCCTTTTCCAGTCTGTCGTATACCTCCTGCGGGATCGTCTGTTTAAAGGACCTTTCCAGCCCTTTGTTCTTTACTGCCTTTTGGAAACATTCTTTCGAATAGCAGATATATGCCCCCCGTCCGTTCTTTTTCCCGGTGGTATCTGTCATAAATTCTCCATCCTGTGTCCGCAGGATACGCATCAGTTCTTTCTTTGGTCTCATCTCTCCGCAGCCCACGCATTTGCGCATGGGGATCTTCTTTTTTACTGCCAACAGATTCACTCCTTCAGTTATTTCTCTTCGTCAGTCTCAACAAATTCTATCTCAGCCTCATCTTCAGGACCGTACTCGTCAGCCGGCTCTTCTTCTCCGTAGAACTCATCGTCATAGGAGCCGTCGTAGTTTTCACCGTAAGCTTCAGCATCATCATATTCATCCTCGAAGTCTCCGGTGTATCCTTCCTCTCCCATCATTCCCATCTGTTCCATGTAATTCTCCGGGAGATCTCCGGACTCGATCGCCTGAGTCTCACTCTTGATATCGATCTTATATCCGGTCAGTCTTGCAGCCAGCCTCGCGTTCTGTCCCTCTTTTCCGATCGCCAGGGACAGCTGATAATCAGGTACGATCACGCTCGCGATCTTCTCCTCCGGGTCCGCCATAACAGAGATGACTTTCGCCGGGCTCAGCGCGTTCTCGATCAAAAGCGCCGGGTTCTCATCCCAGTTGATGATATCGATCTTCTCTCCACGCAGTTCATTGACGACTGCGTTGACTCTTGCGCCGTTCATGCCGACACATGCGCCCACCGGATCCACATTCGGATCATTGGACCACACCGCCATCTTCGTACGGGATCCTGCCTCGCGCGCAATGCTCTTGATCTCCACAGTGCCGTCTTTGACCTCGGCTACTTCCGCTTCAAAGAGGCGTTTTACAAGCTCCGGGTGGGTCCTGGAGACAAGGATCTTCGGTCCCTTCGGTGTGTTCTTCACTTCCACGACATACAGTTTGATCCGCTCCGTGGGCTTGAACACTTCGCCTTTGACCTGCTCATTCTCGGTCAGCATTGCGTCTGCCCTTCCCAGGTTGATGCTGATATTCTTGCCTACATATCTCTGTACGATACCTGTAACGATATCTTTCTCTTTCTCAAAGTACTGGTCAAATACAACTTTTCTCTCTTCTTCACGGATCTTCTGGAGGATCAGGTTCTTGGCGTTCTGAGTAGCGATACGCCCGAACTCCTTTGAATGCACAGGAACCTGTGCCACATCTCCGATATGGAGGGAGGAGTCGATCTGCTCCGCGTCTTCCAGACTGATCTCGATCGCGGGATCCATCACTTCTTCCACCACTTCCTTCTCGGCATAGACTGCATAATCGCAGGTCTCTCTGTCCATGATCACCTTGATGTTGTCTGATGTCCCGAAGTGGTTCTTACATGCGCTGAGCAGAGAATTCTCGATCGCATCCATCATGACATCCCTGCTGATATTTTTCTCTTTTTCAAGGATCGTCAACGCTTCCATTAACTCTGTGTTCATTATTGTTTCCTCCTAAATGAATTTAAAATCACAATCGTTTTTTCTGTGCCGGGATAAACATGCACATTTTCTAAAAATCCAGTGCCAGTCTGATCAGAGCGATGTCATTTCTGTCAAAAGTCTGTTCCGATCCGTCCTCGTACGCGATCGTCACGGTCTCTGCATCATAACACTTCAATATGCCCACAAACTCTTTCTGCCTGTCGATGGCGCGGTAAGTCCGGATCTCCACCTCTTCGCCAATGCTCCTGGCAAAATCCTTCTCCTTCTTCAGCGGTCTTCCCAGTCCCGGGGAGCTGACCTCAAAGACATAGGAGTCTTCGATGTAGTCTTTCTCATCCAGGATATCTGAAAATCTCCTGCTGACCGCCTCACAGTCATCCACAGTGATCCCGCCCGGTTTGTCAATATAAGCTCTTAAATACCATGTGCCGCCCTCTTTAACATACTCCACGTCAACCAGTTCAAACCCCAGTTCCGCGACCACCGGTTCTAAAAGTTTTTCTGTCTGCTGTTCATATTCTTCTCTTCTGGACACGATGAACTTCCTTTCTATTGATATTTCTTACGCACAGGAAACCGTTCTGCCTGTTATGGAAAATTCTCCTCAGCATCAAAGAAGAGTGAACTTTCGTTCACTCTTCTGCCGGATTCCTTATGTAACTATAATGACTCTAACACCTTTTCCCCCAGAAATCAAGGGTTTTATGAAAAAAGTTCAGCCATAAAGCAGGGGACAGGCCGATTTATGCTCGCATAAGGATCGGACTGTCCCCTGCTTTATGAGCGGAGCGCCTGCATATGAGCAAAGGGGCGGCAGCGCCGCCAGAGCACGCCAGTGCGGCTTTGCGAATGGCGCGGGCTGAACTTTTACTTGCAGCCATAAAGCAGGGGACAGGCTGATTTATGCTGGCATAGGGATCGGTCTGTCCCCTGCTTTATGGGCGGAGCGCCTGCATATGAGCAAAGGGGCGGCAGCGCCGCCAGAGCACGCCAGTGCGGCTTTGCGAATGGCGCGGGCTGAACTTTTACTTGCAGCCATAAGACAGGTGGCAGGCCGATTTATGCTCGCATAAGGACCGGCAGCTACCGTGCTCTCGTCCCGGTCCCGTCCCTCTTCGCAAGCTTCAGCCTGTTCAGCGTGACTTCCCTCTCACCAAAGGATACCTTTGTCTCTGTGCCCTCTTCAAAGAGATACGCCTCTTCCAGTTCGTCCTTCTTCTGGAGCCGGATCCCGCGCACACCCACTGCTGCTTTCTTCTTCACCGGTACATCCGCTGCCGGAAAACGGAGGAAGTATCCGTTCCTGGTCCGCAGCACCACGTTCTGGTTCTCACTGATCACTTTCACCTCGATCAGAGTGTCCCCCTCCTGCAGCTTTGTCGCCGCGATAGTCCGCTTGGATACCTGGAACTCTGTCCCCTCGACCCGCTTGATCATCCCCTGTGCCGTGACAAAGAGCAGGTGGGCAAAGCGCATCTGCTCGGAATCACAGACCATGACGATCTGCTCCTCACTGCTGGAGTAGTTGCTGACATTGTCAATGGGTGTTCCCTTATCCCGGAACTTGCCGTGAGGCAGATCCAGCACTTTGACCTGATGCATCTTCCCTGTATCCGTGAACAGACAGAGTTTCCCGGTGTTCAGGCAGTGTACCACGTACCGGTTCTCGCTGTCCGCCGCTTCTTTGTTTCTCTCATAGACCGAAGTATCCACGGTCTTGGCATATCCGAAGCGGTCCATCAGGAACACCACGTCCTGCTCCTCGATCTTCTTCTCCTCGAAGACTGCCTCCTCGGCATTCTCGATCACAGTACGTCGTTTTCTTCCGTACTCTTTCTTATAATGATCCAGTTCTTCCATGATCACTCCCGCCATGGAGTCATAATTGTTCAGGATGTCCTCGTACCTCGCGATATTCTTCAGCGTCTCTTCATGTTCTCTTCGGAGCGCTTCGATCTCCAGTCCGATCAGGCGATAGAGCCTCATCTCCAGGATAGCCGTCGCCTGACGCTCAGTGAACCTGAGCATCGCCGCCATCTTCTTTGAGATCGACGACTTGAACTTAATATTGTCCGTGACTCCGTTCACAAGGCATGCCCTGGCGTCTTTCACAGACTTGCTCCCTCTTAAGATCTCAATGATCAGGTCGATCACATCGCACGCCTTGATAAGACCTTCCTGCACCTCGCTCTTTTCCTTCTCTTTCTCCAGCAGGGTCGTATATTTCCTGGTCGCGAGCTCAAACTGGAAGTCCACATGGTGCTCGATGATCTTTTTGAGCCCCAGGGTCTCCGGTCTCCCGTCTGCCACCGCCAGCATATTGACGCCGAAGGTATCCTCCAGACGGGTCTTTTTGTAGAGCATGTTCTTTAAGTTCTCCGCATCTGCTCCCCTCTTTAATTCAAGGACGATGCGGATCCCTTCCTTGGAGGACTGATTAGAGATATCCACGATATCTGTGGTCTTCTTTGATTCCACAAGTCCCGCCACATCATTTAAGAACTTGCCGATCCCGGTCCCGATCATGGTGTATGGGATCTCAGTGATGACGAGCTGCTTCTTCCCGCCTTTTAACTCCTCCACTTCCACTTTCCCGCGGATCTTGATCTTTCCCTGGCCGGTCTCATAGATATTGAGAAGGTCGTCTTTGTTGACCACGATCCCGCCGGTCGGGAAATCCGGTCCTTTGACATATCTCATCAGCTGTTTTGTGCTGATGGCGTCATTTTTCATATAAGCCTTCACGGCATCGATCACTTCGCCCAGATTATGGGTGGGGATGCTGGTCGCCATTCCGACGGCGATTCCCTCCGCCCCGTTTACGAGCAGGTTCGGCACCCGCACCGGAAGGACGACCGGCTCCTTCTCCGTCTCATCAAAGTTTGGACCGTAATCGATCACGTTCTTATCCAGATCTGACAGACAGACTTCCTGGGTAAATTTTGTAAGCCTTGCCTCTGTGTAACGCATTGCCGCCGCCCCGTCGCCCTCGATGGAACCGAAGTTTCCATGTCCGTCCACCAGGACCTGTCCCTTTTTGAAGTCCTGCGCCATGACCACAAGTGCCTCGTAGATGGAACTGTCGCCATGAGGATGATATTTACCCATGGTGTCACCGACGATACGGGCACACTTTCTGTACGGTCTGTCATACCGTATCCCCAGTTCATACATATCGTAGAGAGTCCGTCTCTGAACGGGTTTGAGCCCGTCCCTCACATCCGGCAGCGCTCTGGATATGATGACGCTCATGGCATAATCGATATATGATTTTTTCATAAGATCCGAGTATTCGGTCCTTATGATCTGTGCTTCACTGTCCATTTCTCGTCTCCTTTGTTCCGTCCGCAGAACGTATCCTTCTAAATATCAAGTTCTGCCTCGGTCGCATTCTCATAGATAAAAGCCCTTCTGGGCGGTACTTCCGTCCCCATGAGCATTTCTGTCACACTGGACGCCATCCTGGCATCCTCGATCTCCACCAGTTTTAAAAGCCTTCTCTCCGGATCCAGAGTGGTCTCCCAGAGCTGCTCTGCGTCCATCTCTCCCAGACCTTTATATCTCTGCAGGGTAAATGGCCCTTTGTGCGTCTTCCGGTATCTCTCCAGCGCCTTATCGTCATAGAGATATTCTTCCTCTCCGTTCTTGGGCATCGCTTTGTAGAGCGGGGGCATTGCGATATAGACATGTCCCTCGTAGATCAACTCAGGCATAAACCGGTAAAACAGTGTGAGGAGAAGCGTTGAGATATGTGCTCCGTCCACATCCGCATCCGCCATGATGATGATCTTGTCATAGCGCAGCTTGCTGATGTCAAAGTCATTCCCGTACCCTTCCGAGAAGCCGCATCCGAACGCATTGATCATGGTCTTGATCTCTGCATTTGCGAGGACCTTGTCTATACTTGCCTTCTCCACGTTGAGGATCTTTCCCCTGATCGGCAGGATCGCCTGAAAGTTTCTGTTCCTCGCCGTCTTTGCCGATCCCCCGGCGGAATCTCCCTCCACGATGAATATCTCGCACTTCTTCGGATCCCTGCTCTCACAGTTCGCGAGCTTTCCGTTGCTGTCAAAGGAATATTTCTGCTTCGTCAGCAGATTGGTCTTCGCCTTCTCCTCCGTCTTCCGGATCTTTGCCGCCTTCTCCGCACTGGAAAGCACTGTCTTTAGCACTTCCAGGTTACGGTCAAAATACCGGACGATCTCCTCCCCTGTCACCTTGCTCACTGCTTTGGAAGCGTCCGGATTGTCCAGCTTGGTCTTGGTCTGCCCTTCGAACCTGGGGTCCGGATGTTTGATGGACACGATCGCCGTCATCCCGTTACGGATATCCGCTCCGGTAAAGTTAGGATCTTTTTCCTTGAGGATCCCCAGTTCTCTTGCATACTGGTTCATCGCCGAGGTAAATGTAGTCTTAAAACCGGTCAGATGAGTCCCGCCTTCCGCATTATAGATATTATTACAGAAGCCCAGGACATTTTCGTGGAACTCATTTACATACTGAAGAGCCACTTCCACCTCGATCCCGTCTGACTCACCTTTAAAATAGACCGGATCGTGAAGAACCTCTTTCTTCTTGTTCAGGTCACGGATAAATCCTATGATGCCTTCCGGCTCATGATAGACGATATGTTCCGGGACCTCTCCCCGCTTATCATCAAAGATGATGGTAAGTTCCGGATTCAGATAGGCGGTCTCATGAAGCCTGCTCTTGACCTCCTCGGCACGGAAACGGGTCTTCTCAAAGATCGTATCATCAGGCAGGAAATTGACCGTCGTCCCTGTCTTTCTTGTCTTTCCGATCTTCGGGAGCAGTCCGTCCTCCAGCTCCACCACCGGGATTCCCCGCTCATACCGGTCATGATGGATATATCCCTCCCGGCTGATCTTCACATCCATATAGGTGGACAGAGCATTGACCACCGAGGATCCCACTCCGTGGAGCCCGCCGCTTGTCTTGTACGCAGAATCATCGAATTTTCCTCCCGCATGAAGTGTGGTATAGACAAGCCTTGCTGCCGACACGCCTTTCTGGTGCATGTCCACCGGCACGCCCCTTCCGTTATCCGCCACCGTTGCCGATCCGTCTTTCTCCAGAGTCACGTGGATCTCCGAACAGAATCCTGCCAGATGTTCATCCACCGAGTTATCCACCATCTCATAGATCAGATGGTTCAGCCCCTTGGTGGAAACACTTCCGATATACATTCCCGGGCGCTTCCGTACCGCTTCCAGACCTTCCAGGACCGCTATGCTGCCCGCATCGTATGTATTCTTTCCTGCCATTTGCCTCTCTTCTCCTCTTTTGCCCGGCCTGCACTTCTCCTTCATATCCTGGGGGAAAAGACGGTCGGACGCCGTTTTTTCTCTCTCGTCCTGCGTCAGGGCAGGACATACCAGTTAATACTATATCACCTGTTTCTGGAAATTTCAATAAGGGGATATTCCTTTCTATTCCCCCATGATCACGTTATATAAGATCTCTGACAGCACCTCCATGGCGTTCATCATCTCCTCCACCGTATTTGTCTGGGCCCCCGCTTCTATCAGGAGGGATTTCGGGAGAAGATGGAGGTTGTACCGGTATGCCCTCAGATAGATATGCCGTACAAATCCCGGATACATACTCTCTGAGGCGAGCTGCATCTGCAGGGAGAAGGCAAGGTTATCCTGAATATACGGATTGTACAGATATTCAATGTCCCCGTTGGTCCTGGAACGGCTCAGCCCGTTAAAGTACATGATCTTCGCAGTCGGCTTTCCATTGACTTCTGTAACAAGGTGGGTCCCCTCCGCCACCCCGTCACGATGCAGGTCGATCGCCACCTGGATCGACGGGTTCGCCTCAATGATCGGACGCACAGACGCCTCAGCATTTTCATAGGCGTTGCTCCTGTCCAGTTTTCCGTCGATGATATCATACACTCCTGTATCATGGATCGTCTCGATCCCTTTTTCGTTCAGGAGCTGAGTCAGATATTCTCCCACCCCCACAATGCTGGTGGAAGGGTCCCCTGGTGTGGAATCCGCAAACTCCTCCTGCGAATGAGTATGGAATATCAGGATCTTCGGCCCCTCTCCTGAATTGTCTATCTTCATGCTCCTTCCCAGCAGGTCGTCCGCATTGAGCTGGTCCGGACCGATCATGGTGGAGCTGTCCACCGTATAGAAGTTGCTCAAAAGATAGTCAAAATCTCTGAGTTTTTCAATGGACATATCTACAGTGGGAGTCACTTCCTCAGCTGCAGCCTCCGACTCATCAGGCTCACCGATAAGCTGCCCGTTTTCATCCACCGCGTTCTCATCATTAGCCTGCGCCTCCAGGATCCTGGATATGGTCTCTTCATCCTCGATCTGGGACTCGTAAGGCATATGGTCTTCCACATAACTTACCAGAGGGAGCCAGGCAAGTGCTTTTTCCCGGATCCATTCCCCCATATCTACTCCAGGTTCTCTCTCCAGATAAGAAAGTCCGGGCATGTACATTTCTTCCGCGCTTTTCAGTATCCTTTTCTGGATCTCGTAAACAGATCCATCTGCGAATGTCCCGATCCCTGCCGCCAGGAACAGTACTGTCAAAATAACTGCCGCTTTGGCTGCTCCTGCCTGCTTCATTTTCCCGTCCCTGTGTCTGTTCATCTCCCGGCCGCATCCCCTTCTGAAGTTCTTAACCAGAGTCTATGCAAAACCCGCCCGGAATATGACTCCCTCTCAGGCTCCCTGTTCCTGCACCCGGTTAAAGAAAAGCATGTTCAGGGCCTCAGATATGGTATGGCCGATCTGGTGGACCAGTTCGTCCACATCCTTCGGGGTCACAAACATTCCGTTCAGATGGGGAGCGATCAGTTCCCTGACGAATTCGTACTTTTCTGCCGCGCTGTAAGACCGGAGTACTTCCCCTACATTTTTCAGGGACTCCGCATTTTCCATCGCCCGTATAAAATTCTCCATTGTGTCGTTCACGATAGTCGCCGCATCCACTACTGTGGGGACTCCTATCCCAATGACCGGGACTCCCAGAGACTCCTCTGTCATCGCTGTCCTGTGGTTCCCCACGCCGGATCCAGGATGGATCCCTGTGCTGGCGATCTGCACAGTCCGGTTCAGCCTCCTGCTGTTCCTTGCCGCCAGAGCATCCACCGCAATGACCAGATCCGGATGCGTCTCCTGCACGATCCCCTTTACGATCTCTGCAGTTTCCATCCCGGTCTGTCCCATGACTCCCGGCACTACAGCGCTCACCATGTTCGCATGCTCCATTCCCATGGCATATTTTCCGTACTCCCGGACTATGTGCCTCGTCACATTAAGATGGTCCGCCACGTACGGACCAAGAGCATCTGGAGTGACCTCCCTGTTCCCGAGTCCGACTACAAGTACGGAAAAATCATCTCCCATCCGGCATCCGCTCCTGTCGATCAGCTCCCGGATGCATCGGCACAGTTCTGATGCGATATCCTGATGGCACTCCTCGTCCGGCAGTGCAAGGTTCGGACTCTCCAGAGTCAGATAGGTCCCCACAGGCTTTCCCATCGCCTTCGCCCCGTTCTCCGTCTCTATCTCAACCCTGGTGATGCGAAGTTCCCGCTCCTCATCATAGTCCTCCTCCAGGATAACGCCCGGTATCTCCACATTATCCGATTCAAACCGTTCCTTCTCCTCCAGTGCAAGATCCGTCCGCACACTATAATTCCTCACCATGACTCACCCTCCCGTACTTCACATTTCCTCACCATGACTTTCCCTCCCGTACTTCATATCTCCTCAACATGACTTTCCCTCCCTGATACATATCTGCACATTTCTTATCTTCCCGACCGACTGCGCTCTCTCATCGTTTTTCAGGTCTGCGCAGTGTACGGCTGGATGGATCTGTACTGTCACGAAGGTCCGTAGCAAAACGCCGGCACTTAGGCTGTGTCCTTTACAGCCTTAGTACCGCTGCGTTTTGTTCCGAGCGAAAGCGTGGCCGCCGGGACAATGCAGATCCTTTCAGCCGGGACGTGGCGTGATATAAAAAACGTTGATTCTATTTTTCTCACTATTTCTTAAAATATGTATTGACAATAAATTCCGGTTGGAATAAAATAAATGAGTATGTTTGAGCGGAGCGTCCGTGTCCGAATCCGCCGGAATACATGATTCAAATTTGAAAATTCATGTTAAAGTTGGAGGTGTACAGATTGGCTAACATTAAGTCTGCTAAGAAAAGAATTTTAGTAAACGAGACAAAAGCTGCAAGAAACAAAGCGATCAAGTCCAGAGTGAAAACAGCAGTGAAAAAAGTTGATGCTGCCGTTGCTCAGAAAGATGCGGAGGCTGCTAAGGCTGCTCTTCACACAGCGATCGTTGAGATTTCCAAAGCAGGAAGCAAAGGTGTTTATCACAAGAACACAGTTTCCAGAAAGATCTCACGTTTATCAAAAGCTGTTAATTCAATCGCTTAATTTTATGATAGAAGATAAAAAGACATCCGTTACCGTCAGACGGATGTCTTTTTTTGTTCTTCTCTCTCTCCCAGTTTCGGCCAGACAGTGAAGAGCATGGTGACAAAGCATGCCGTTCCTCCGATCACGTTGGATACCGGCTCGGCGAGGAACACGCCGTCTGTGCCGAGTCCGCCGATCATCGGAAGAAATATGGTCAGCGGCACCACGATGATCACTTTCCGGAAAAGCGAAAAGAATACCGCCTGTTTCGGACGGTTCAGCGCCACGTAGGTGGACTGCCCCGCGAACTGCAGCGCCATCATAAAGATCCCGCAGAAATAGATCCGCATCGCCGGGATCCCGTTTTGGATCAGTTCGCTCTCCCGGGTAAAAAGGTGCATGAAAAACCGTGGATCGAAAAAGATGACTGCCCAGACCACAAGGGAAAAGATGATCCCGCATATGCTCATGAACCTGACCGCTTCCTTCACCCGCTTATAGCATCCGGCTCCATAATTGTAGCTGATCACAGGCTGCGCTCCCGATGTCAGCCCGGTCAGAGGCATGTTGATGATCTCCCTCACCGAATTGATCACTGTCATGATCCCCACGTAGAGGTCTCCGCCGTACCTGGAAAGTACGGCGTTGCATACGATCTGCACCAGTCCGTTTGTAACAGACATGACAAAGCCCGATGTCCCCAGAAGAGTGATCTCTTTTACAATGCTTTTTTGAAGCCTCATTGATCTTTTCTTCAGTTTCAGGATCGCCTTTTTCCCGGTGAGGAAACGGAATACCCAGAGAGCTGAGGCCCCCTGGGATATAACGGTGGCAATAGCAGCGCCTCTCACTCCCAGTCCGAATCCGAAGATCAGGACCGGATCCAGTATGATATTGAGGACGGCCCCGAGGAGCACTGTCAGCATCCCCATCTTTCCGAATCCCTGGGCATTGATAAAATTATTCATCCCCAGGCTTGTCATCACGAACAGGGTGCCGCACAGATAGACCGTGATATACTGATCCGCATACTGGTATGTGACGTCACTCGCACCGAAAAGATAAAGGATCGGTTCGCGAAACGCCAGACATAGCACCATCAGGATCGTTCCTGTCGCCAGCAGCATAGTAAAGGAGTTTCCCATCACATCCTCCGCCCGCTTTTCTTCATGACCTCCGCGGGCGATGGAACAAAGGGGCGCTCCGCCCATGCCGAAAAGATTGGCAAATGCCGTGATGATCGTGATCACCGGGAGAGTCAGTCCGACTCCGGTCAATGCATCCGCGGACACATGCGGGATATGCCCGATGTAGATCCGGTCCACGACACTGTAGAGCACATTGATCAGCTGCGCCAGAGTCATAGGCACTGCAAGGTTCAGGATATTGCGCGCGATACTGCCCCGGCTGAAATCATTTTGCGTGTTTTCTGATGCTGAACTCACGCAGATCCCCCTTCCTTTAAAAGGGGCCTGACCCCTTTGCACGCGGGTCAGGCCCCTTTGATCATCAGATCCATAATTTTCCGAAAAACGGTCTTAGTTATTGATCAGTTTATCCTCATCGCTCCAGCTGTAGAGTTTTCTGATCTCCTCGCCGATCTTCTCAGCAGGATGCTCTGCAGCAAGCTTTCTCATAGCACGGAAATGAGCCTGACCGCCTGCCTCTGACATGTCGAGCAGGAAATCTTTCGCAAAAGTTCCGTCCTGGATGTCGGAGAGGATCTTCTTCATCGCTTTCTTAGTATCCTCTGTGATGATCTTCGGTCCTGTGATGTAATCACCATACTCCGCTGTGTTGGAGATGGAGTATCTCATTCCTGAGAATCCTGACTGGTAGATCAGGTCTACGATCAGTTTCATCTCGTGGATACACTCAAAGTATGCATTTCTCGGGTCATATCCAGCCTCTACCAGAGTCTCGAAACCTGCCTGCATCAGTGCACATACGCCGCCGCAGAGGACTGCCTGCTCGCCGAAGAGGTCTGTCTCTGTCTCTGTACGGAATGTAGTCTCGAGGATACCCGCTCTTGCTCCGCCGATAGCGAGTCCGTATGCCAGTGCTTTGTCAAGCGCTTTTCCTGTGTAGTCCTGATGGACTGCGACCAGACAGGGGGTTCCTTTTCCAGCCTGATACTCGCTCCTTACTGTATGTCCCGGAGCCTTCGGAGCGATCATCGTAACATCAACGTTTGCAGGCGGTACGATCTGTCCGAAGTGGATATTGAAGCCGTGTGCGAACATCAGCATGTTGCCTTCCTCCAGGTTCGGCTCGATGTCGTTCTTATATAATGCAGCCTGTTTCTCATCATTGATCAGAATCATGATAATGTCGGCTTTCTTTGCTGCCTCAGCGGAGGTGTAAACTTCAAATCCCTGAGCCTCTGCCTTTGCCCATGATCTGCTTCCCTCGTAAAGTCCGATGATGACATTGCATCCCGATTCTTTTAAGTTCAGCGCATGTGCATGTCCCTGGCTGCCGTAGCCGATGATCGCGATCGTCTTTCCTTCCAGAAGGGAAAGATTACAATCTTCCTGATAATAAATTTTTGCTGCCATTTTGCATTCCTCCTAAAAATAAATTAAAATCCTCCGGTACATACCCGGAAACACTTATGTATAGTGAAAGGCGCAAACCTCTTACTAACCAAGATCCCTGTTCTCACAGATAAGCGACGTCCTTGCTCCCCCTGGAAAGCCCTGTGATCCCGGTCCTTGCCAGTTCCAGTATCTCATAGTCTTTCAGAAGGTTTAAAAATGCCTCCAGCTTGCTCTGCGTTCCCGTAAGCTCGATCATCAGGGAATCCTCTTCCACATCGACGATCTTCGCGCGGAAGATATCTGCAACGGAGATGATCTCTCCTCTCTGCGCCGCATTTGCCCGGAGTTTCACCATGATCAGCTCCCGGCATACAGATTCGCTGTCTTTGAGCACCTTGATATTTACAACATCTTCCAGTTTCCTGAGCTGCTTCTCGATCTGAGACAGGATCAGTTCATCTCCCGATGAGACAACGGTGATCCTCGTGAACCTCGGGTCGGCGGTCATCCCCGCCGTGATGCTGTCTATACTGTATCCGCGGCGGCTGAACAGCCCTGCGATCCTGCTTAAGACACCCGGATTATTGTCTACCAGCAGCGAAAAAACCTGACTTCTCATTGTTTTCCCCACTTTCTCAACATACTTCCCCATTCAGCGGGGATGCAGGCACGTCTGTCCCGCGTCTCAGAAAAGCCACATCGCTTTTCAGGCACGCAAAAACAGAGTGCAATCTATTTTCTATAATATTACCAACTGCACTCTGTTTTGTCAAGATGTTCCTATGAATATTTGTTCCAATGAATATTTCTGACTGATCGTAACGATCCGGCACATGCCTTGCCTTATGCCGGACTGTCACATCACTCCTGCTCCGCGATCTTCTCCGCCAGTTCGTTTAAGTAGACCCAGCGCTCTGTCTTTTCTTCCAGCAGGGCGTTCGTCTTCTCCTGCTCTTCCATCAGTTCCTTCAGTTTCACAGAATTGGTGGCGTTTGCCTCCATCTGCCGTTCCAGGAACTCCAGCTTCTCCTCCAGAGATGCGATCTCCCCGTCAATAGATTCGTACTCTTTCTGCTCTTTGTAAGAAAACTTCAGTTTCTTCGGCTGGCCTTTCTTCCAGTCTTTTGTATCCTTTCTGTTCTCCCCGGGGCCTGCTCCTTCCTGCGGCTTTTCCCCGGCTTTTCCTGAAACTGCTCCTGCCGCACTTTTTCCCGGTACACCCTCGGAGGCTCCTGACACATTTTCTCCTCTTCGCTTTTTCGCCTCGAGATAATCCGTATATCCGCCCTCATACTGGCAGGCATGTCCTTTCCCGTCCAGTTCAAAGATCCGGTCAGCCATATTGTCGAGGAAGTACCTGTCATGGGACACCGCGATCACGATCCCGGAAAACGAGTTAAGATAATCCTCCAGGATCGTCATGGTCGGGATATCCAGGTTGTTGCCCGGTTCGTCCAGAAGGAGTACGTTCGCATTCTCCGCCAGCACGCCCAGGAGATACAGCCTTCTTTTCTCTCCGCCGGAGAGTTTTCCGATGGGCGCATACTGCATATCCGGCGTGAACAGGAAACGCTCCAGGAGCTGGGACGCACTGATCTTTCCATCCTTTGTGGTGATATACTCTCCGATCTCCTTTACGTAGTCGATCACCCTCTGGGACTCATCCATATCCTGCTCTTCCTGGGCAAAGTATCCGATCCGTATGGTCTCGCCTCTCTCGATGGTCCCGGAATCCGGCGCTACGCTCCCTTCGATCATCCGGATCAGGGTTGATTTTCCGCATCCGTTGGGTCCGATGATCCCCAGGCGCTGGTTACGCAATACGATATAACTGAAATCCTCCAGGATCTTTTTCTCTCCATAGCTCTTGCTGACATGGTGCAGCTCGATGGTCTTCTTCCCCATCCGTGTCTCAACAGAGTCAAGTTCCACGGTCTGGTCCCTCACCGGGGCAGTGCCGCTTTTTAAGGCTTCCAGGCGCTCAAGCCGCGCCTTCTGTTTTGTGGTCCGGGCACGGCATCCCCGCTTCGCCCACTCCATCTCTATCCTCAGGATACTCTGCCGTTTTCTCTCGGAGGCAAGTTCCATCTCCTCACGCGCCGCTTTCAGTTCCAGGAATCCTGAGTATGCCGCGTCATACCCGTACATCTTCCCATGGCTTATCTCCAGGATGCGGTTGGTCACACGGTCCAGGAAATACCGGTCGTGTGTCACCATGACAACAGTTCCTCTATACGCTCTCAGATACTCCTCCAGCCAGGTGATCATCGCCCCGTCCAGATGGTTTGTGGGCTCGTCCAGAAGAAGGACATCAAATTCTCCCGCCAGTGTCTTCGCAAGGACGACGCGCCGTCTCTGTCCTCCGGAGAGATGGCTGAGGCGCTCCGAAAAGTCCGTGATCCCCAGTTCCATCAGATTGCTCTCCACCTGCCAGCTCTCTGCCTCTCCTTCTGTAAGGGCGTAAGAGCGGATGTCTGCATCCTCCGGGAACGCCGGGTTCTGCGGGACATATGCGATCTTCAGCCCGTTCTGCCGGATGATCTGTCCGGAATCCGGCACCTCCTCCCCGAAGATCATCTTGAGCAGTGTGGATTTTCCCGTTCCGTTGATCCCGACGATCCCAATCTTGTCTCTCTCCTGGATCCCGAAAGACGCGTCGTCAAAGATCGTCTTTTCTCCGTAGATCTTGCTGATATGTTCTATGTTGATGATGTTCATTTACAAAACTCCTCTTTAACGTAAGATCATCAACCATCTTACCACATCATCTCATTTTTGACCATATACTTCCTTCGTCATTGTTCCCGGATGGCCTTCGGCGCCCCTGATGCTTTCTTTTTTCTCTCCGGAACAAACCGGTTCACCAGCACGACACCAAGGCTCACGATCAGAAGGAAATAGAAATTGAGCCCTCTGCTCACCAGCATGGAAGGGATAAGGTAAACGGAAGTAAAAACATGTGCAAACACAGCCTGGTACATCAGCTCCGTGATCCCCTGCGCGCCCGGAAGAGGGAGCATGTCCACCGTGATGTAGACCGACGCCTGCAGAAGAATGACCGACAGGGCATCTGAGCCCTCAAGCCCGAATCCGAGATAGACCATATAGGTGAGGACAAACAGGCTGCATCTCTGCAGGAAAGTAACTGCGATCACCCCCAGGAGACGCCCCTTGTGTTTCCCGAGCCAGGCGACCGCCTGCGCATAGCTCTCTATAAAACCGCTCAGCTTCTCATCCCGTTTCGGAGAAGGCTTCCAGATCTTCATACGGATCAGAAGCCCTTCGAAAAATTTTGCTGCCCTGTATATCACTTTCGGGAACAGCATCACTCCCAGGATCAGGACGACAAGGATCACATTCAGCATCAGGCCCAGGATATAAAGCGGGAGATAATTTCCAAGATACGCTCTCAGCGGCCTGTTCCAGAAGACCAGGATCCCGCAGCCCAGGACAACAAGCACAAACTTGTACACCACAGCTACTGTCATCAGCACTACTGTGCTGTCAGAGACCCGGTTCCCGTCTTTGTTCATATAGTAAAGCTGGACCGGCTGGCCGCCCGTTGCAGAAGGTGTGATCCCAGAATAAAAGAATCCGATAAAAGAATACTGAAAGCAGCGGAAAAGGCTGTTTTTCTTCTCTCTCATGGCATTTAGGAGATACCAGATCATAAATCCTTCCGCGCAGACATAGAACAGAGCCAGCCCCACCGCCGGGGTCAGGTACCAGGGCGACATCTCCGCTGCCGCTCTCATGATCTCACCAAGGTTTCGGCCGCTGAACAGGGTATAGAATGTCAGAAACATGATCAGAAGGAAAACTGCGATCTGCAGCCCTCTTTTTTTAGCGCTCATATGCAGTCACTCCCGAATAAACGGTTCCCGGATAAACAGCATCCGTACATACCGTCTGCTCCACAGGACAGCTAAACGGAGAGGCTGCCTGATGCAGTATAAGGCGTCCTGCCGCATATCCCTGCCGCTCTGCTCTGACCAGATCTCTTAAGCTTCCTTCAAAGAAAAACTCTTTCTTTTCGTACTCCATAAAATCCCTGGGAGTCACCAGGGAAAAATGCTTGTCCCAGCGGCAGATCCCGGCTTCTTCAAGAAGCTTTGCGATATAGGATGAGCAGGTGTAATGATCTTTCTGGTAAAACGGGATCTTCCAGAGAATGAACGGAAGACCCGCCACTGCATAATGATACCGGAACCGGTTTTCCATCGCATCCCTCAGTCTTTCTTCCACAAACTTCTTCTGCTCTTCTGTACACTCCATCCGATAGATCAGATATTCTGCTGATGGAAAAGCACGCAGGATCTTTTCCTTCTCTTCTCTCTCAAATCCGGCGATCAGCGGGACCGCCGGATGGCGCCGACCAATGCTGTACGCCTCATCCAGAAACGGATCCAGACCAAGTGCCACATGGATATATCTCTGTCCGATCACTCTTCGTATGATCCGGGCGAATAAACCCGGTGTATCGACCAGCGCTATGTAAATATGAGCCATATTCCTTCCCCCTGTCTATTGAAACTGATAAATCTTTCTCGCAAATCTGTATCCTCCCACTGTGATCTTTCCGCCCAGTTTTCCGGGGAGATAAGTCAGACCGCTCAAGGTTGAATATCTGAGCCTGTAATAGAGACTCTTGTCGTGTACCCGGATCCTCTGCCACATCCTCTGACGCTTTTTCTCTGCTTCAGCGGTCTGTATCAGCAGCAGATGGATCGATGAGATCGACAGCATGATCGAGATATTCCTCGTCATATACACTGCCAGTTTGGGATATTTCTTTTTCACTTCGTGGAGATCCACACTCCTTGCCACCAGGTCCGTCACCCTGATCTGCTGGTCTATCCGCTTCATCAGCACATTCTCGTTGACGGACTGGTCATCCCGTCCCAGATAATAGTGGTACAGATCCAGGTCCAGATAACAGATATTTTCCGCAAACGGAAGAGGCTGATAGGAAAACAGATTATCCACATAGAATGTATGTTCCGGGAGTTTCACGCCGGACTTTCTCAGTACCTGCGTCCGGAACATCATCGCGTGCATGATCAGGTACTGGGACGGACGGAAATGACCGATCGTATTCCAGGTACACATTTCCCCATCGGGGAAAACGTTTCTGTAATCCATGACCCGGCTCCTGCCCTCGTCCAGATGATCGTATACATAATTGCAGACAAAAAGATCCGGTACTGCTTCGAACTGGTCTCTGCCCCCTCCGAAAAATCCCCTGATCTTCGCGAGCAGCTTTCCATATGCTTCCTGATCCAGCCAGTCATCCGAATCCACAACCTTATAATAAAGCCCTGACGCAAGTTCCAGCCCTCTGTTCACACCGGATCCATGTCCCCCGTTCTCCTTGTGGACCGCCTTTACGATCCCCGGATACATTTCTTCATACCGGTCTGCGATCTCACCGGTCCTGTCCGTGGAACCGTCGTCGATCACAAGGATCTCCACATCACTTCCGCCCGCCAGCAGCGAATCGATACATCTTTCCATATAAGCTTCTGAATTATAACAGGGCACCGTAAATGTTATATATTTCATTTTCGTACTTTCCTCCCTCTTCCGTAAGACTGCAGACGACACTGCAGTTCATGAGACCACAATGTAAAAATCTGTCATTTCAGATCATGCCTTTATTGTAAACAGTGCTTCTTAAGATAACAGGAATAGAATTCTTAAGAAAATAAAAAGAAATCTGAAAAAATCTAAAGCTGCAGTTTAAACTGTAACATTCAAAAAGTGAAATCTTTTTAAATTTTTTGCTCAAGCCTTGAGAAACATCCAAAAAAGTTATAACATAAGAAAGATTTATCTCTGCACAGCATTGGCGGGATAGACCTTCAAAAACAGGATTTCATTTTAGAAAGTGGGGAGTTTCATGAGTTCAACTGATAAAAAGATTTCTGATTTTTTTGATGATGATTTTGAAGTTACATATGAAGAAGATCCGGGTGTCAGCCTGGATATGGCTTCCGGAGATACCCGGAGGATCGATCCTGTCTCTGATGAGACGGTCGTGATGACTGACAGGACCTATCATGATCTGTACGGGAAAAACAGCAGACAGTCAGATGAATTTGAGGATGATCTCGAGGACGACGAGGACGATTACACAGATGACTATGAAGATGATCATGGATACGACAGGAGACGCCGCCGTTCTTCAAGATACGATGACGAGGATGAGTATGACTATTATGATGATCGTGACGACCGCAGTTTGCGGAGCAGCCGCAGGAAAAAGAGGAGCCGCGGCGGGGTCCCCCTCGCCGCTCCGATCAAGAAAGGCGGAAAAGCCCTTTCCAGGATCACGGGAGCGCTGCTGCGCCAGCTCTCCGTCATCCTGATCCTGGCCACCATGATCTACGTCACATACACATTCTGGCGCGCCAGCGCTCCGTACGGGGATATCGAAGAATCTGTCCGGAACCGGGACATCACTCAGACCCTTGCCGCATATCTCTGCATCGTAGCAGTGTTCCTGCTGTTTGAACTGATCTCACTGCTCTGGACAATGACGCGGGTACGGATGCGAAACGGCGTGGAATCATGGAAAGAAGATACCGGAAGAGGTTTTCTCTCTTTTATCGCCGTGTTCGTAAGCTCTTATATGTGCTTCCTTTTCAGCCGTTTTCTGCCGGATACTCCGGAAGTCATCTACGGCGCCAAAGGAGCTCTGGAAGTATACGGTTCCATGCATAACGTCCTCCTGGGGCTGTGCGCTGCAGGAGCCGTCTCCTGCCTGATCCGCAGGTATTACAGACCGTAGATTTTTTAACAGGTGCCGTGTACTTTTTCAAAAGCACACGGTACCTGTCATACTCTTAACGATCTTATGGTCTCTCAACTCTCAGCTTCACCAGATCATTCGCCTTTTTCCTCAGATTTCCCCGGTAACTGCTCCCGCTATATCTTCTGATCTGAAGCTCGGTCCTTCCCATCTGAGCGGCGACCTGCTTTGGAGACGCACCATACGCAAAAAGATTAAAGGCGCAGCAGTTTCTCACTGCCTCTGCGCTGTAATGCTTTACCCCTGCAAGGGTACAGTACTTTTTCATCATCCTGCTGATGTACATGCTGTTGAGCCTGCCGCCCCTTTTATTATAAAACAGACTGGGATGCGGTTCTCTTTCCGTCATATATCGCTCCAGGATCGCCCATGCATCCTCCGGAATATAGCATGGTTCCCCACGATCTGCCAGGACTGTATATGCTCCGTCATCATATATCACAAAATCCTCCTCCCCGTTCAGCCCGATGATCTCACTTGAAGTAAGTCCTGCACGGTACATGAGTGCAAGGATCGTATATGCCATCACATTTTCTGACGCCGCCTTCAAAAGAGCATCCATATCTTCCACCGGGACGGATCTTGCAGTCTTTTCTTCTTTTGCCATGTTCCTGAGATATGGATAAAAATAGTCTTCCACGCTGTCGGACAGGAAGTCTCCCTGCCCGATGAGAAACTCCATAAAAGAATGGAGTTCTCGGAATTTTTTCGTCATTGTCAGGGGACTGATCTTCCCGGCCTCAGCTTTCTCCCGCATAATTTGATGATAAGCCTGCACATCTTCTTTTTCGATATCTTCAAACTTCTTCCCCGTGATCCTGCAGAATTCATTGATATCGGACCAGTAAGATGCCTCTGTCGTCTCACTTTTAAATCTCTTTTTAAATAAATTCCATGCTTTGGTATTGACAAATCCTGTCTCAAAGTTCTGGCTCAATAGTCGTGCCCTCCCCTGCCTGTTCAAAAGGTTTTCAATATTGTTATTAGTATTATTCATACTATAACATTTTTTTGATAAAATGCAAGACTGCAGTGAAACGACGCTCAAACATGCATCTCTCACTGCAGTCTTTTTATCGCTCAGGTTATCAAACCAGGAACCATATCTGTTCCTGCGAAGTCGAACCCCTGAACCTACATTCCAAGTTTCTCTGCGAAATCTGCCATTGCCTCCGAGATCTTGATCTGCTGCGGACAGACAGCTTCACAGCTCCTGCATCCGATACATGCGCTGGGCTTCTTCTCCTCCGGATAAGACGACAGAGCCATCGGAGCGATAAAGCCGCCTTCTGTAAAGCAGTGTTCATTATACAGGTTCAGAAGTTCCGGGATATCCAGCTCCTGCGGACAGTGGCTGACACAATAGTGGCACGCAGTACACGGAAGGACTTTCTTCTCCAGCATGCTGTCTGCGATGCCAAGGAGATTCTTCATCTCCTCTTCGCTCAGCGGTTTATCTTCCTCATATGTATGGATGTTTGCCTTAAGCTGTTCCATATTTGACATACCGGAGAGCACCACCTTTACTTCCGGAAGGCTCTGGAGGAAGCGGAATGCCCACGCCGGTGTTTCCTCTTCCGGGCGCATCTCCCTTAACTTCGCTGTGTTCTCCTCAGACAGGGTCGCAAGTTTTCCTCCGCGCAGCGGTTCCATCACCCACACCGGGATCCCATAGTCTTTCAAGAGTTCTACTTTTGCCTTTGCATCCTGGAAACTCCAGTCAAGATAGTTAAGCTGAAGCTGGCAGAACTCCATGCTTTCTCCGTATGCCTCGAGGAAACGTTTGATCACATCATAACTGCCATGAGCCGAGAATCCCAGATGGCGGATCCGTCCGTTTTTCTTCTGCTCTGTCAGATAATCATAGATCCCATACTTCTCATTCAGATAAGCGTCGATATTCATCTCGCATACATTGTGGAACAGATAGAAATCAAAATACTCAACCTGACATTTCTTCAGCTGCTCCTCAAAGATCTCTTCTACTTTGTCCATATTGGACAGATCGTATCCCGGGAACTTTGTTGCAAGATAAAACTTCTCACGGGGATATTTTTTCAAGGCATTGCCCATAACGATCTCCGACTGTCCGCCGTGATACCCCCATGCAGTGTCATAATAGTTGATACCATGCTCCATAGCGTAAGCGACCATATCCTCTGAAGCTTTTACGTCGATCCTGGAATCATCTCCGTCAATGACCGGAAGACGCATAGCGCCCATTCCAAGTGCAGAAAGTTTTAAGTCCTGAAAATCTCTGTAAACCATAGCTCATCCTTCTTTCTCTCCGATTTTCTGTCCGCTGGCTGCAGACCGGCATCTGCCGGATACTTCCACCAGTACCTGTTTTATTATAAACAGGTTTTCTGCCTCTGTCTAATACCTGTGGTCAATAGCTGTGTATACGTTTTCGCTATACCTCTATCCTGATCCATTCCTCTTCCGGATAATCTACGACCGTACAGTCATTTGCATAAGTACATTCCGGCAGGATGATCATCGCCTGGAGTTCTTCTTCATGGACGGGGAGCGGCGCCATATGCCAGATCGCCGTATTGATCTTTACCAGTGTCCCTCTCGGAACGACAAATGCCTGTGTGAGTTCCGGTACCGGGGTCCCCGCCGACGCCGGCGCCACATGGATGATCATGTCATCATTGAGAGGAAGGATCATCTCAGGAGTCCTTGTATGGTACTCCGCCTGTGTCACAGTCATGACCTCCGGTTTCTTTACAAGGATCGGGGAAAATGCTGCTCTGGACACATAAGATTCTGTCATCCGGTCCGGGAAAAAGCGGTGGAGGTCTCCGTTCAGCGAATATCCCTCCGGCGCCATCATCTGATAAAAGGTGCCAAAAGGCGCGTATGCCTCATGTGTCAGCGGTTCTGCTTTGATCGTTTTCATGATCTTTATCTCCTTTCGGTTTTCATTTCCTCCATTATAATCCATCCTCTGTCCGGGAACAAGCTGTTCCGTTATACTTCCTTTTCCCTGGACCAGCCCATTTTCTTATACAGATTGGGATACATACTATCCCCAGGAGAAAAGGAACCGTTATCAGCAGATACGGCGACCAGACGATCTTTCCGAAAATATGATAGACATTTGTCCGAAAGATGTCCGCAGGGCTTCCCACCAGTGGGATCAGATCTAGAAGTTTCTGGATTCCCAGGGGGAGATACTGTGAAGATGCCATGGGCACATAGATCACAGCCAGAGAGATCAGGATTGCCGCAAAGCCGGTCCTGCATACTGCCGCCATCATCCCGAACAGTTCCAGTGCAAACAGCGTTCCCACAGCCGCCTTTGCTCCCGCGGTCTTTGCCCGGCCATATCTTGTCGTCAGGATCAGGGCTCTCATCTCGCTCTGAGTCTCGCCAGCAAAAAGCGGAGCCAGGGAAATAGCGATAAAAATCCCCAGTATTTTCCCAGCTGTTTTTATTTTTCTATTAAAATATCCCGGGACCTCTCACGTTTTTCCAAATCCCGAAACATAAAAAGACCTGCATACATCTTACAGATGTACACAGGTCCTTCCATGCCCATTAATGTCCTCAGGACTTTCGTTTACCGTATGAAATTTGTATGCTCAGAAGGTTCTTTCTCCGGCAGTCCGTACTTTTCTTTTCCAAGTGCGATGCTCTTCATGAGAAATGTCATATTGCGTGCCAGCGTCCGCATAGTCTGCAGTCCTTCTGCATCCTGCTCTGCCTCCCCCGGCACTCTGCCGTGGATACTGTTCCAGTACTGGCTGGAAGCGACAGGCATCCCGCTGATCGTAAAATATTTGTTCAGCTCGTCAAAAGTCGCGGAAAGCCCGCCTCTCCTTGCAGCCACTACACTTGCGCCCACTTTCATGGACTTGTCAAAGGGAGTACTGTAGAACAGCCGGTCCAGAAACGCGATCAGCGTCGCATTTGCAGACGCATAGTAGACCGGGCTTGCGATCACCAGCCCATCACACTCCTCAAATTTCGGCGCAGCCTGATTGACCGCATCGTCAAATACACATTGTCCTTTTGATTCGCAGGAATTGCAGGCGATGCATCCGCGGATCGGTCTGTTTCCTACATGAACAATCTCTGTCTCCACACCTTCTGCCTCAAATACTTTCTCCATCTCATGGAGAGCGGTATATGTATTTCCTTTTGCACGAGGACTTCCGTTGATCATCAAAACTTTCATTTCATTCCACTCCTTCTGTCCATCCTGATAAGTGCTCCATCGAAAGACCGCACCTGCTTCTGTGCCGGTGCGGTCTCTAAAATCATATCATATTTATTCAGTTTTACTGATTAAAATTTGCCGGCTTTTGCTGCTTCCTCAATGGAAACTGCAACTGCAACAGTCATACCAACCATCGGGTTGTTACCTGCTCCGATCAGACCCATCATCTCAACGTGAGCCGGTACGGAAGAAGAACCTGCGAACTGTGCGTCAGAGTGCATACGTCCGAGTGTATCTGTCATACCGTAGGAAGCCGGACCTGCTGCCATGTTGTCCGGGTGAAGTGTACGTCCTGTACCACCGCCTGATGCAACTGAGAAGTATTTCTTTCCTGCCTCTACACACTCTTTCTTGTATGTACCTGCGACCGGATGCTGGAAACGTGTCGGGTTCGTGGAGTTACCTGTGATGGAAACGTCAACTCCCTCTTTCCACATGATCGCAACACCTTCGCGGACATCGTTTGCTCCGTAGCAGTTTACTTTGGAGCGAAGTCCGTCAGAGTAGGATGTACGGGAAACTTCTTTGAGTTCTCCTGTGTAGTAGTCATACTCTGTCTGTACATATGTGAATCCGTTGATCCTGGAGATGATCTTAGCCGCATCTTTTCCAAGACCGTTCAGGATAACACGGAGAGGTTTCTTACGAACCTTGTTTGCTTTCTCCGCGATACCGATCGCACCCTCTGCTGCTGCGAATGACTCGTGTCCTGCAAGGAAGCAGAAGCAGTCCGTTGACTCTTCAAGGAGCATCTTTCCGAGGTTTCCGTGTCCAAGACCTACTTTACGCTGGTCAGCAACGGATCCCGGAATACAGAATGCCTGAAGTCCTTCTCCGATTGCAGCTGCTGCATCAGCAGCGTTTCTGCAGT
>DWXK01000088.1 GCA_019119205.1 Candidatus Mediterraneibacter intestinavium | reverse complement strand
GAAGAGGGACAGAAAAGATGAGCAAGATTTATGTGACTGGTCTGGGACCGGGGGCGGCGGACCAGATGACCATCAGGGCGAAACAAGTTCTGGAACACTGCCCGGTGGTCATTGGATATACAGTGTATATTGACTTGATTCGGGATCAGTTTCCGAACAAAGTATTTTTAACTACCCCTATGCGCAAGGAGGCGGACCGGTGCCGTATGGCCTTTGAGGAAGCAAGAAAAGGAAAGGACGTGGCGATGGTGTGCAGCGGAGATGCAGGGATCTACGGCATGGCGGGACTGATCTGTGAGATAGGGAAAGACTATCCGGAGATCGGCATTGAGGTAGTGCCGGGGATCACGGCGGCTTCCGGCGGGGCAGCTGTCCTGGGTGCTCCGCTGATGCATGATTTCGCCGTGATCAGTTTAAGCGACCTTCTGACTCCATGGGAGCTGATCGAAAAGAGACTGGACGCAGCGGCGGAGGCGGATTTTGTTATCTGCCTTTACAATCCTTCCAGTAAAAAACGTGCGGATCATCTGGAGAGAGCGTGCGGGATCATTTTAAAACACAGGGCGCCGGAGACTGTCTGCGGTATCGTGCGCAATATCGGAAGAGAGGGCGAGTCCTGTGAGATCCTGTCTCTGGAACGGCTGAGAACGACGCAGACTGATATGTTTACAACAGTATTTATCGGAAATTCAAAGACGATGGAATTAAACGGCAGAATGGTGACACCGAGAGGATATAAAGATGTGTGAGAAGGAACAGAGGATCTTCCTTGTTGGGATCGGAATGGGAACAGAAGAGGGTGTGACGGTGCAGGCACAGAAGATCATCCGGTCCTGTGACTGCCTGATCGGGGCTGAGCGGATGCTTGGCTGTGCCCGCAGGATCTGTGAAACTCCTTTATCGGAAGAGAAAATGCAGAGAGGACGGGAAACAGAGCGGATCCAGGCAGATTCAGCACAGAGACCGATGCTCTCAGAATACCGCCCTGCAGAGATCGCATGCTATATAGAAGAACATCCGGAGCACCGGAGCATCGCAGTGCTCCTCTCAGGCGATACAGGATTTTACAGTGGCGCAAAAAGGCTGAAAGAGGGGCTTCAGGAACGTCTTGCAGAGTGTCGGATCGAGCTGGTCCCGGGTATCTCTTCTGTGATCTTTCTCGCGGCAAGACTGCAGACTTCCTGGGAAGATGGCGCGCTTGTCAGCCTCCACGGGAAAGATGGAGATTTCATTCAGACTGTGGATCGGAACCGGAAAACATTTCTCCTCCTTGGGAGCGCACAGAGCGGAGAGAAGGTGCTGGGAAGGCTGAAAGAGTACGGGATGGAACATGTGACGGTCCATGCGGGAAGCAGGCTCGGTTATGAGGATGAGAGGATCATCTCGGGGAAACCTTCGGAGCTTACGAAAGAGGATCTGGAGGGGCTTTGCACGGTGCTGATCGAGAACCCATGTCCCCGGAGGGATGCAGGACCTCATGTGCGGGATGAAGACTTTATCCGGGGGAACGTTCCCATGACAAAAGAGGAAGTCCGGGCGGTCAGCGTTGCAAGGCTTCAGCTCACGGAGGATGCTGTAGTCTGGGACGTGGGCGCGGGGACCGGTTCAGTATCAGTGGAAGCCGCGCGTTCCGGAGATCAGGTCCGTGTCTATGCGGTGGAGAAGAATCCGCAGGCGCTGGAGCTGATCCGGGAGAACCGGAAGAGATTCCGGACGGACGGGATCCGTATCATCCGGGGAGAAGCGCCGGAGGTACTGGCAGATCTGGAAGCCCCGACCCACGTGTTTGTTGGCGGAAGTTCAGGAAATCTGCGGGAGATCCTCTCCTGTGTCCTGGAGAAAAATAAAAATGCGCGAATTGTGATCAACGCCATTTCCCTGGAAACGGTGAAAGAGACGATGGAAGCAGTGGAGGAAGGGCTTCTGAAACAGCCGGAGATCGTTCAGATGTCTGTGTCCAGATCACGGGAACTGGGACGGTATCACATGATGACCGGAATGAATCCGGTCTATATTATTTCAGCAGGCGGAGAGGCTGCAGATGAGAGAGGTGAAACCTGATGGCAGCTCCGGGAAAATATACCGGGGACAATAAAAGAGAGAGACGCTCAAAGTTTCCAGAAGATCCTTTTGGAGGATCAGGGAGAAGGACTCCGGGGATCCTGCTTGCAGCCCCTGCCAGCGGGAGTGGAAAGACAGCGGCGGCGTGTGCCCTGATGGCGGCGTTTCAGGGAAGCGGGATGTGCGTGCGGGCGTGCAAGTGCGGTCCGGATTACATCGATCCCATGTTCCATAAAGAGGTGCTGGGGATCGATTCGAAAAACCTGGATCTGTTTTTCTCGGAGAAAGAGGAACTGGTCCGGGGCTATCAAAGGCATACCGAAGGAGCAGATATCGCAGTCACTGAAGGCGTGATGGGGTATTATGACGGCATGGCGCTGGATACCGAGAGGGCAAGTTCCTACGATGTTGCGCGGACGCTGGGGCTTCCGGTGCTGCTGGTCCTTCCTGCCCGGGGAGCCGCCCTCTCCCTGGCGGCAGTGGTGAAAGGAATGGCAGAGTTCCGGAAGGACAGTAATATTCAGGGAATCCTCCTGAACCGGGTGTCAGACATGCTCTATCCGAGGCTCAGGGAGATGCTGGAGAGGGAACTTCGCGGTATGGATCTTGATATCCCGGTCATCGGATACCTTCCGGAAGATTCGTGTTTCCGCATGGAGAGCCGTCACCTGGGGCTTGTGACCCCGCAGGAGATGGAGGGGCTGAAAGCACAGATCCAGAGTGCCGGAGAGGTGCTGAGGCGAACGGTGGACCTTGAGCTGGTGAGGAGGATCGCCGGGAAGACAGCTGAGATCACAGTCGAGCCTGACGGAGAGTATGCTTTGAAGGGAGAAAGTGGAGTGCGGTCCGGAAGCGGACTGCGCATCGGCATCGCCCGGGATGAGGCGTTCTGCTTTTACTATAAGGATAACCTGGCTCTGCTGGAAGAACTGGGGTGTACCCTCATCCCGTTCAGCCCGCTGCGTGACAGAAAGCTGCCTGAGGATCTGGACGGTCTCCTTTTAGGCGGTGGATATCCGGAACTTCATGGAAAGGAACTGGCGGAAAACAGAGACATTCTCTCATCTGTCAGGAACGCTCTCCAGGATGGAATGCCCTGTCTTGCCGAATGCGGAGGATTTATGTATCTGCATGAGGAGATGGAGGACAGGGAAGGAAATGTCTATCCTCTCGTAGGACAGATCCGGGGAAGGACTTTTCCGACAGGGAAACTGGTGCGGTTCGGATATGTGAATATTGAGGTCCCGGGCGGAACAGTCAAGGAGGTCCCGGATGCCGTAGTCAGAGGAAGCAGCAGGGAGACAGAAGGATATCTTCTGCCGGGAGAGTCTGTGCGGGGACATGAGTTCCACTACTGGGACAGCACAGACAGCGGCACTGACTGTATGGCTGTGAAGCCGGATGGACGCAGGAAGTGGGAATGCATCCACATGGAAGAAAATTTATTTGCAGGATATCCGCATCTGTATCTGCCGTCCATGAGAGCATTTGCAGAACGGTTTGTGGGAAGATGCGCATCCTGGAGGAAAAAGAGGATATGAAAACAGATCTCGGAACAGAGATAGATGACAGAAAGTCAGAATAGAAAATAAGAACAGAAAATGAAGATAAGGCAGGAGAATAAGATGACAGGGGAAGAAAAACTGCAGGAAGAGTTAAAACAGATCGTCCCGGCAGACCGGGAGAGTATGGAAAAGGCGATGGAGAGATGGAAGTCAGTAGGAAAGCCGCTTTTCAGCCTTGGGAAACTGGAAGACGCGGTCATCCGGATCGCAGGGATAAAGGGAAAGCCAGTTTACAGCCTTGACAGGAAGGGACTTGTGATCATGTGCGCCGACAACGGTGTGGTGGCGGAAGGCGTCACCCAGACCGGGCAGGAGGTCACGGCGATCGTGGCTGAGAATTTCACAAAGAAAGCTACCAGCGTCTGTCTGATGGCGGAAGTGGCAGGGACAGATCTGTTCCCGGTGGATATCGGGATGGCGGTGGATGTGCCCGCAGTCACCAGAGCAGAGTATAAGGTTTCATATGGCACAAAAGATATGATGAAAGAACCTGCCATGACGAGAGAGGATGCGGCACAGGCTGTGTTAAACGGCATCCATATCGTCAGGGAACTTGTGGAAAAAGGGTATGATATCCTTGCAACAGGGGAGATGGGGATCGGGAATACGACTACCAGCAGTGCGGTTGTATCCGTTCTCCTGGATCAGGACGCAGAGGATGTCACCGGGCGCGGAGCAGGGCTCAGTTCAGACGGGCTGAAGCGCAAAGTCCAGGTCATCCGGGAATCCATCCGTTTGAACCAGCCGGACAGAAAGGACGTGCTGGACGTTCTTTCAAAAGTGGGAGGGCTGGATATCGCAGGTCTGACAGGGGTGTTCTTAGGCGGCGCGATCTGTCACATCCCTGTCATGATCGACGGCTTTATCTCTTCCGCGGCAGCTTTGTGCGCGGTGCGCATGGTGCCGGAATGTGCGGATTATATGCTTGCCTCTCACAGATCAGGGGAGACGGCAGGCGGTATGGTCCTGGATGCTCTTGGGCTTTCGCCTTTCCTTGACTGTAATATGTCCCTCGGGGAAGGGAGCGGAGCAGTGGCGGCGATGCCCCTTCTGGACATGGGACTCTCTGTCTATCTGAAGATGAGCACCTTTGAGGAGATCAAGGTGGAGCAGTATGAAGAATTTGAGTAGGAGTGTGGGATAAAATGTACCTGTTTCGATCGCTGGCGATCGCCATATCCATGTATTCTAAGATTCCGGTCCCTATGGTGGACTGGAACGAAAAAAATATGAAGTATGCGATGTGCTTTTTCCCTGTTGTGGGTGCGGTGACAGGAGCCCTCCAGCTTCTTATCGGATCTCTTCTCCTGAGATATACGTCCTGCGGGAGGCTGTTCTTTGCGATCGCGATGACGCTGATCCCTGTGCTTGTGACAGGAGGTATACATCTGGATGGATTTGCGGATACAGTGGACGCCCTCAGTTCTTATGGGGACAGGGAAAAGAAATTGAAGATACTCAAGGATCCGAACACAGGAGCGTTCGCTGTGATCGGTCTGTGTGTTTATTTCCTGGCGGATGTCGCTCTGTGGAGCGAGGTGACTGAGGAACTCCTTCCTGTGATCGCCTGTACTTACATGCTTTCCAGGTCTTTGAGCGGAATCTCCGTGGTGAGCTTTCAGGCGGCGAAGAACAGCGGGCTCCTGAGGACCTTTCAGGACGGGGCGCAGAAATTCCGGGTCCGTGTTGTGCTGATCCTGTGGGCATGTGCCTGTGGAGGAGGGATGCTGATCCTCTCCTGGAGAACGGCTGTGATCGTGATTCCGGCTGCTCTCCTTGTTTTTCTATATTATCATAGGATGAGCAGGAAACAGTTTGGAGGGACCACCGGGGATCTGGCGGGGTATTTCCTTCAGGTTTGTGAACTGGCGATGCTTGCAGGGGCAGTGCTGAGCAGGGGGATAGGGTGAGATTGATAACCTTCATTTGGCAGAATGATGGATTTTGCTGATGAGGGTTATTTTTATAAAGAAACTAAATATAATTTCTTCATAAAAGTCAAATGTAAAGTTGACTTTTATGAAGAAATAAAATAATATGTCTATATAAAAATAAACTGAAGGGGTGAAAGTATGAAGATCAATTCAAAAATATATGAGGAACTTTTAAAAAATAATAATATGATCACCACCTCTCAGGTTATTAAACTGGGGTTTTCAAAAACACTGCTCACAAAATATATAAAAGAAGGTCTATTGGAACGGAGCAGGCAAGGAGTATATGTGCTTCCTGATTCCGCTCATGACGACATGTATACAATGATGCTGAGGTCAGAAAAGATAGTTTTTTCTCATGATACAGCATTATTCCTGGACAGTTTGTCGGACAGAACCCCATTTTTGCATTCAGTGACAATCCCGAGTAATGCAACTCTGCCGCATTCTTTGAAGGATGAATGCTGCTGTTATTATATCAAA
>DWXK01000087.1 GCA_019119205.1 Candidatus Mediterraneibacter intestinavium | reverse complement strand
AATTTTCCGAAAAGACAGTCCCTGCTCACGCAGGATCTGCTGTATGAAAATAGATTTCTGCATTCGATGACGCAGAACAAGAATAATAGAAAACTCTTTTATTGAAACTATGGTTTCCAATAATATATGCTTTTTCTTATTCTAACACACCGTTTCCCTGCCTTCAATCAGATTTATCTTTCAGGCAGACTTAAGGTAACAGTTCAGCCATACGGTAAGGGGCAGACTGATCTACGCTGCATAAAGACCGGGGTGCCCTTGCCTTATGAGCGGATTGCCCGTCTATAAGGAAAGGAGAGGAGCATTCACATCATTCTGCGAATGCTCCTCTCAATATCCCTTGATTTAACACTTTCTACTCCAGATCTTCTCCGTTGCTCTCGATCACTTTCTTATACCAGTAGAAAGATTTCTTACGGGATCTCTTCAGCGTACCGTTTCCGTCATTATCCTTATCCACGTAAATGAACCCGTAGCGTTTCTTCATCTCTCCGGTGGACGCGCTGACCAGGTCGATACATCCCCAGGGCGTATATCCCATCAGATCCACGCCATCCTCTTCTACGGCTGCTTTCATCGCCTTGATGTGCTCACGCAGATAGTCGATGCGGTAATCGTCCTCCACATAACCGTTCTCGTCCGGCGTATCCACAGCGCCCAGCCCGTTCTCCACGATGAAAAGCGGCTTCTGATAACGGTCGTACAGAGCGTTCAGCGTGATGCGGAGCCCCAGGGGATCGATCTGCCATCCCCACTCGCTCGCCTTCAGATATGGGTTCTTCACTGTCGCAAATACATTTCCGTCGGTGGACGCTACGCTCTCGTCCGCGCTGGTGCATCGGGATGAGTAGTAGGAAAATGACACGAAATCCACCGTGTTCTCCCGGAGTACTTTCTCATCCTCCGGCGTGATATCGATAGTGATATTCTCCCGCTCAAACAGTTTCTTTGCATAGGACGGATAATATCCTCTCGCCTGCACATCAATGAAGAAAAAGTTCTCCCGGTCTTTCTGCTGCGCTTTCCACACGTCCTCCGGAGCACAGGTATACGGATAAGTCATCCCTGCCGCCAGCATACAGCCGACCTTGTTCTCCGGATCGATCTCATGAGCTATGCGTGTCGCTTCCGCGGATGCGACCAGTTCATGATGCGCCGCCAGATATTCTGCCTGCTTCTCATCCTCGCCCTCTTCAAATACCAGACCCGCGCCCATGAACGGCATGTGCAGGATCATATTGATCTCATTAAAGGTGAGCCAGTATCTTACAAGACCTTTGTAACGGGTAAAGAGCACAGTCACCAGGTTCTTATAGAACTCGATCAGCTTCCGGTTCTTCCATCCGCCGTACTCCTCGATCAGATGGATCGGGCAGTCAAAGTGAGTGATCGTTACCAGCGGTTCGATCCCGTATTTATGGCACTCCCGGAACAGGTCTTCATAGAATCTCAGTCCCTCTTCATTTGCCTCTGTCTCATCCCCCTTCGGGAAAATGCGGCTCCATGCGATGGACAGACGGTACGTCTTAAATCCCATCTCACCGAACATGGCGATATCTTCTTTATAGTGATGGTACATATCGATCGCTTCCATCGCCGGATAATAATGTCCGTCATCCGGTCTTAACATCTTCATGCGTCCTGTAGCCACCGGGAAGCGGTCCTTTCCCTGCGGGCATACGTCTACATTTGCAAGACCTCTTCCGCCCTCCTGATAGGCACCTTCACACTGATTGGCAGCGGTCGCGCCGCCCCATAAAAAGTTCTCTGGAAAACTCATCTTATTCCTCCTCGTCATTCTTGATATAGATTGCAGTCTGACAATCTATATTATAACATCCTTCCTCTCGGTCTGCATCACTCTCTATCCCAGATCCTGAAGTACCAAAAGAAATCTGCAGCATCAAAACAAATCTGTTTTCCTTGAATTCCCGCCGCCCCGGGTGTATACTTCTATTAAGTATTTATTAATTAAGGAGTTAACGAAATCATGAGCGACGAACTGAGAGAACAGTTTTTTACATCGATCCTCCATTTTAGGAAACTTGAGGCAGCACTCTCCAGCGAATGCGAGATGCAGATGAATGAAATGGCGATCCTCCACAGCATCGCAGGGACCTGCTGCCGGGAATGTCCGTGCATGAACCTTGATGTCCCGAAGATGCAGAAAAAACTGCATATCTCCAAACCCGCCATCTCCTATATACTGAACACACTGGAAAAGAAAAATTATATCACCAGGGAGATCGATCCGAAGGACCGGCGCAAGGTCTCCATCAGCGCTACTCCCGAAGGTAAGACCGCAGCGGAAGAATCCATGAAGCGATACGACGAACTCTGGTCAGAGATCCTCATGCAGTTCGGCGAAGAGAATATGAAAGAACTGATCCGGCTGATCCAGGAACTCGACTGTCTGTATGAATCTTTCAGCAGATAGCAGCCTGCTATATGTTCTGTACAAAGATTCTGTTCCCTGCATAACGAAAACTCCCGCAGCAGATCTGTCCTGATCTGCTGCGGGAGTTTTTTCTTTTCTATATTTCCGAAGATCGCACGTTCCCAGCCGTTACCGAGAGCCTCCTCTATACCGGGATCAGCTCCTCACTCCGGATCTCTTTTTTCACATTCACTTCCACTTCTCCGTCCTTGCCGGTCACGATCAGCTCATCCTGATCTGACGGCTTCTCATCAAGGATCTTATCCGCCAGCGCATTCTGCAGCATGGACTGGATGGTCCGCTTCAGCGGTCTTGCGCCAAAAGCCGGGTCATATCCCTTCTCCGCCAGAAGCTCAACTGCACTGTCCTCCACGTACAGATGGATCCCCTGCTTTTCCATGCGTTCCTTCAGTTTCTCCACCTGAATGTACGCGATCTTCCGGACGTCCTCCTGTTTCAGCGGATGGAAAACAATGGTTTCATCAAGACGGTTGATAAACTCCGGACGGAACGTCATCTTCACCGCATCCATAACGCGGCTTTTCATGTTTTCCTCCCGGCGCTTCTCCTCACTCTCGTCATTTCTGGCAAATCCCAGGGAACCCTTTCCTGTGATCTCCCGTGCTCCGATGTTGGAGGTCATCACGATGATGGTGTTCTTAAAGCTGACTGTCCGTCCCTGAGCGTCAGTGAGCCGGCCGTCATCCAGTATCTGGAGAAGGCTGTTCCACACATCCGGGTGAGCCTTCTCGATCTCATCAAACAGGATGATACTGTATGGCTTCTTCCTCACCATCTCTGTCAGCTGTCCGCCCTCATCGTACCCCACATATCCCGGCGGGGACCCGATCAGCTTGGACACCGTATACTGTTCCATGTACTCCGACATATCAAGCCGGATCATCGCATTCTCATCGTGGAACATGACCTGGGCAAGAGCTCGGCAGAGTTCCGTCTTCCCGACGCCTGTCGGACCCAGGAACAGGAAGGAGCCGATCGGGCGGTCCGGATCGGAAACTCCTGTCCTTCCCCTTCGGATCGCGCGTGCCACAGCACTCACTGCATCGTCCTGCCCGATCACCCTGCCATGCAGGGTCTTTTCCAGGCTGCGGAGCTGCTGCGTCTCATCCTCTGTCAGCATAGTGACCGGGATCTTCGTCCAGGCTGAGACAACTTCCGCGATATTTTCTGCAGTCACCTCACCGCACTGGGATCTCCTCCACTGTGCCTGCTTTTCCTCCAGTTCTTTCTCCAGGTCAGCCTGCCGGTCCCTGAGCACTGCAGCGCGCTCATACTCCTGGATCTTCGCCGCCTGCTTCTTCTCTGCGCGGACTTTCCGTATCTCCTGGTCCAGCTCTGTCAGATAAGGCGGAGTCACCAGCCCTCTGGTCCTGATCCGGGACGCAGCCTCATCCATCAGGTCTACTGCCTTGTCAGGAAGGAAGCGGTCCTGGATATACCGGTCGGACAGGTCCACGGCCGCCTTCACCGCCTCGTCTGTGATCTTCAGTCCATGAAAAGCTTCATATTTTCCTCTCAGTCCCATCAGGATGCTCACCGCATCCTCCTTGTCCGGTTCCTCAACAGGCACCGGCTGGAACCTTCTCTCAAACGCCGCATCCTTCTCGATATGCTGGCGGTATTCTTTCAGCGTGGTCGCTCCGATCACCTGAAGCCCTCCTCTGGCAAGGACCGGCTTTAAGATATTGGCGGCGTCCATGGACTCGCTGGCTCCCGCGCCCGCACCCATGATCATATGGAGCTCATCGATGAACAGGATCGTATCCCCGTCTGCTTCCGCCTCTTCCAGGAACTTCTGCATCCTCTCTTCAAAGTCGCCGCGGAACCTGGTCCCGGACAGCATCCCTACAAGGTCCAGAGAGATGATCTTCTTATCCTTCAGATTCGCCGGGACCGCCCCTTCCGCGATCCGCTGTGCCAGTCCTTCCACCACTGCGGTCTTTCCGACTCCCGGCTCCCCGGTCAGGACCGGATTGTTCTTTGTCCTGCGGGAAAGGATCTGGATCAGCCTCTCGATCACATCTTCCCTTCCGATCATCGGATCGTAGCCGCCTTCCCGTGCTTTCTCCGTGACATCCGTCCCATATTTTTCCAGCATATTTTCTTCCTGCTCATCGCTTTCCCGGGCTTCTCCTTCCATCTCCCCTGCCGGCACCGGAGCGCTGCCTCCGCCCAGTTCACTGCGCAGCTCTTCCGGATCCGCCTCGAGGGAAAGGAGCATCTGGGACGCAGCGCATTCCCCGGCGTCCAGGATCCCTCTCAGGATATCCTCAGGTTCCACATTGGGATGTCCCTGGGCCTTTGCACGGCTTTCTGCCAGATGGATCACCTGCTCTGCTTCCTGGGAGATCTGGACCGCCCGGAACTCTCCGGCAGTTCTCGCGTCAAGGTCATACTGATGGAGATATTCCTCGATCAGGTTCGGGTCCATCCCGTTCCTCCTCAGCACCCTTCCGGCAGTCCCCGCATCCTGGGAGAGCGCCCACAAAAGATGTTCGCTTCCGATAAATCCATGTTTCATATGTGAGACAAACTTCAGCGCTGACTGAAAAATGTGCAGAGAGCGCTGGCTGAACAGATTCAGATCAATTTCCATGACGGCACACCTCCTCCATCGCTTCGATATCGTCGCGGAGCCTCGCCGCTTCTTCATAATCTTCATCTTCCGCAGCCTCGCTTAAGCGTATCCGCAGCGCAGCGAGCTTTCTCCTCCGCCTGAGTCCTTCCACCGCTTCCTCCGGAAAGGCGCGGTCTCCCAGATGCCTGGGCTCCTGTTTCCCCGGCCACCATCCGGTGTACTTCTTAAATTCTTCCGTCTGTCCCGACTGCGAAGCGCGCTTCCACATCTTATTCAGGCAGCTGTCGCACACCGGTACCTGGTAAACCGTCCCCATCCAGTCAACATAGAAGATCCGGTCTACCTTCTCTCTATTACAAAACTGACATTTCATACTGATCCACCTCTTTATATCAGAATATTGCCGGACATAGCCCGGCGTGCAGATGATTTCATTTCAAAACTTAATAGTTAAGTTTTTAATAATATAATATAAAAATGTTAAATTGTCAATAGTCTGACAATTTTCTCCAGTCTGCGCGAAACAAAAATCCGTGCGGCTTTGCGTGTCCTCTGTACTCTGAGTCCACGCTGCACCGCACGGATTTCTATGCATTTATTTTATGCTCTTTTATGAAGTGATCCATATCTTCCCTTCCGGCTGTTTGTCACTTCTGGTATTTTGCCGTTTCCGCATACACCTGCCTGCCTTCGGAATACAGTCCCGGACGGCGCATCTGCCCCATTCCGGTCACAGCCTCCCTGGTCCCGTCCACAGCCGGATCTGCATATTTCACATACCACCTCTGCAGCCGGTCAAACAGTTCACGGCGTATCTCTTCATATTCCGGACAGCCGATCAGATTTTCTTTCTCCCCCGGATCTTCCGAGAGATGATAGAGCTCGTTGGGACCATACGGATACCGGTGGATATACTTCCATTCCCGGTTGCGAATCATCCGGCTTGAGCCATACTCATCAAGGATAACGACATGATTATCCGTATCTGACGCGCCGGTCAGTACAGGAGCGAAACTCTTCCCCGGCAGCCCCTCAGGCAGTTCGCCGTCAAGATCGAGCAGTTCCTTCAGAGTCTGGATAATGTCATAATGGCTGCACATGCTCTCAGTGACCCTGTCCGCGGGGATCACGCCGCGCCAGCGTGCGATGAACGGTACTTTCACCGCCGTGTCAAACAGATTGAAAGGAAACGTTCCGTTTCCTTTTCCCCAGATGCCATGATGCCCCATGTTCATGCCGTTGTCTGCGGTAAATATCACCAGGGTATCATCCGCGATCCCCAGTTCTTCCAGACGGTCCAGAAGCCGTCCGACTCCCGCGTCCATCGCTGTGACCGCGGCGTAGTACCCTCTCAGGAGACGTTTTCTCTCCTCCCCGGTGCCTCCGGGAGCTGTGGGGATCCTGTCGGGATGGAGGGGCTCGTCCGGCGTCGCGGTGCACTGGCAGTCCCTGTACATATCCACATACTCCGCAGGATGCTGATCCGCATCCCAGGGATCGTGGGGAGCCGTATAGTGGACGCTCAGATAGAATGGCTGGTCTGAAGTCTTATATCTGTCCGCATATTTATCAATATCTTCCAGGGCATGTTCCGTTATCAGATCTGTGATGTAACGATTCTCTATCCTGAGTTCTCCGTTCTCGATCACATCCGGCTCCATGTAAAGGCAGCCTCCTCTTCCGATCGTAAACCAGTCCGTAAAACCGTGCTGAGGGCTCATGCTGTCTCCGAGGTGCCATTTGCCGGAAAGGGCACAGCAGTATCCGTTATCTGCGAGCAGATCCGTGTAAGTCGTCATACCGTCCAGATAGCGTACCGGCTTGTCCTCATTCGCAAAATACGGATGGTCTTTGTACTCTCCGAGCGCTTCCCTGTCAAGGCTGCCGCAGCGGATCCAGTCGTGGACCCCGTGCCGTGAAGGGATCCGTCCTGTCAATATGGACGCCCTTGCCGGACTGCATACCGGAGAGGCACAGAAGAAATTGTCAAATCTCGTCCCCTGTTTTGCCAGCCGGTCCAGATTCGGCGTATAGATATCTGTATTTCCGGCGCATCGCATCGCCCATGCGCCCTGGTCGTCCGTCAGGACAAATAATATATTCGGTCGTTTCATTTCCAAACTCCTCTTTACTGATTTTTTCATGCTCATCCTGCAGGGAGCCCAAAAGGACTTTCCCGTAGAGTAAAAACCGGCACGCCGTCTGGCAGTGCCGGTTTTAGAGTTACAGTCCAGCTGTAACGTTATGGATCATCTATTTTGATGCCTGAAACTCTTCAACCTGAGCCGTCACTTCATCGATCAGATCCTGTGCCCCGTTCGCTTCCAGTTCTTCAAGGAATGCCGGGATGTACTGCTCAGGATCTACAGATCCTGTCTCCAGAGACGGACCATACTCTGCGATCACGTTAGTCAGTGCCGCAACCTGTGTCTCAACCGGTGTCATATCAAAGGAGAAACCGTTGTTCTGGGAGATGACAGCAGAATCATTGTACTCCTGGAACAGTTCTTCAATATTATCCGGATAGCTGATATCCCATTTCTGGTTGAACGGTGTTCCGAACTGCCATCCGTATGTATAGTCGTAGCCGTTGTCTGCCGGATCCAGTGTTCCGCCCATTGTTCTGTCAACCTGGTCATCACCTACCGCTGTATAGTGCTCTCCCTCGATACCATGACGGATCAGCGTTCCAACATACTCGTCTGTATTCAGAAGGTTGATGAACTCAAGAGCTTTCTCCGGATGCTCGCTTGCAGAAGAGATCGCAAGGATTCCGCCGCTGAGTACACTTGTTGTCTCGAATAACGGATCCATAAGAGATACAAATCCTACACCATGTCCGCTTGAATTTGACATCATCTCTACATTACCCGGTGCGTTCTTGATAAAATAGGAGAACAGCTTGCCATTGTTGAAATCATTATCGCGGTTTGCTGTGTCGCTGTCATAGTTGACCGGATCTCCGCCGAGATATCCTGCTTTGTTCCAGGAATAAACTGTCTTGCAGTAGTTCATGTATTCTTCGCTCGCATACTGGTTGAACACAGTCTGTCCTGCCATATCTTCGAAGTTGTTATATTCCGGTACTGCCGCAACTGCCGGGAGTGTGGAATTTCCTGAAAGAGATTCATACGGAGCAGCCATCGGCCATGCATTGACAAGGCCTGATACACCGATCACATCCTGTCCTGCTGCTTTTGACTTCTCTGCAACTGTCTCAAGGACTTTTGTATAATCCTCTAATGTAGAAACCTGGCTCATATCGATACCGTATTCCTCAGCGAGATCGCTGTTGTACACGATTCCGCCCTGCCATCCCATCTCTTTATAGGAAGGAACACCGTAGATCTGTCCGTCAACCTTTACTGTATCCCATACTTCCTGCGGAATGAAATCATATGTTTCTTTTGCATATTCCGGAAGGAGTTCTGTTATATCCAGATATGCGTCCTTGCCTACAAACTGAAGATAGTCTGTCGTCCAGTTTGCTGTAAAGCAGATGTCAAAATACTCTCCTGCATTGATCAGGTTCGGCATCTTTTCTTTATAATCCGGGTTGGCGATCACATTGTAATCGATCTCCACACCGATCTTTTCGCGTGTGTACTCGTTGAGCTTCTCGATCACCTTATCTGTATCCGCCGCCACCGGGTTGATGGACATATACCATGTCAATGTAGTGATGCCATCCTCGTCACTTCCACCGTTATCCGATCCGCCTTTCTGTCCGCACCCTGCCAGAAGCCCTGCTGTCATAGCCGCCGCAAGACCAATGCTGAGTAACCGCTTTGTTCTCAGTTTCATAATTTTTCCTCCTCTTAAAGATTTAATCTATCAAAACGCCCTGCGTTCTGAATACATAGTATATCAGCCCTTGACTCCGCCTACTGTAAGTCCTTTTACGAAATATTTCTGGAAGTACGGATACGCCAGAAGGATCGGAAGGACTACAAGTACGGTAAGAGCCATACGTCCGCTGTCAGTCGGCGCATTGGCTGCCATCTCGGCATATTCCAGTGCATTTGCCGAAGACTGTTTCATAAATTCCAGACTGTTCTGCATACTCCACAGCAGCGTCTGCACAGGATATTTTTCCTGATCTATGATATAGAGCATTCCAAGGAACCAGTCGTTCCAGTATGCGATCATCGTAAACATACCGATCGTTGCGATACCCGGTTTGGAAAGCGGGAGCACGATCCGGAAGAATGTCTTGAACTCAGTGGCTCCGTCCACTCTCGCGGCCTCTATCAGCTCAACCGGTATACTCTTATAGAAGGTCCTCAGCACCACGATATAGAATGCATTGAACGACATCGGGAAGATCAGTGCCCATACGCTGTTCCCCAGACCAAGCATCTGTGTGTTCACCATATATGTTGCAACGATTCCTCCGTTGAACAGCATCGTAAAGAGCATCAGCAGCGTAAACAGCCTGTTGTATGCATAATCGCTACGGCTGAGCACATATGCAAAACTTGCACTGATCGCCAGGCTGAACAGCGTTCCGACTACAGTCACGAAGATCGTGATCCCATAGGAGCGGATGAGCTGGTCTCCCAGTTTAAAGAAAAACTCATATGCAGCCAGGCTCCACTCAGACGGGAAGAAACTGTACCCGTTTTCAAAAATACTCTGCTCACTGCTGAATGACACGATCACCACGAGCAGGAGCGGGAGCACACAGGCCAGAGTCCAGACGGAGAAGCAGATATTCAGCACGATATCAGCTTTTTTGGATATCCGGTTTATCGTCAGATCAGGGACCCCTTCATCCCTGTTCTTTTTCCTCTTAAATATACTTTTCATCCGTAACCCCTCCTGTCAGAATAATGCGCTGTCCGAATCTATCTTCCGTACGACGAGGTTTGTTCCTACCACAAGGACAAATCCTACAATCGACTGGTACAAACTTGCCGCAGATGCCATGCCGACATTTCCGGTCTCTTTGAGCGCTCTGTATACATATGTATCAATAACCTGTGTCACATCATACAGCGGTCCCGAATCCCTCGGAAGCTGGAAGAACAGACCAAAGTCAGCGTAGAAGATCCTTCCGATCGCCAGGATCGTCAGAACGATCATCATAGATTTCAGGCACGGCAGAGTGATATTTTTGATCTGCTGCCATTTCGTCGCCCCGTCGATCACCGCAGCTTCATAGTAATCGTTCGGGATGCTTGTCAGAGAACTCAGGTACATGACCGTAGAGTATCCGATCGTTTTCCAGATCTGGAAAAACGTCAGGATAAACGGCCATTTTCCCGGCTCAGAGTACCAGTCCACTCCGGCAAACCCGAAATAATTGAGCAGGTGGTTGAACAGACCGTCGTCCACACTGAACAGCGAAAATGCCATAAATGAAACGACAACCCAGGACAGGAAGTAAGGCGCCATAAAGATCGTCTGATAGATCTTTGCCCTGCGTTTTTTCAAAAGTTCATTCAGCCCGATCGCCATAGCAACCGCCATCACAAGGTCCAGGATAATGAACATTCCATTGTAGAGCAGCGTGTTTCGAGTGATGATCCACGCATCCGTCGTCTTGAACAGGAATTCAAAATTGTCGAATCCGATCCACTCGCTCCCAAAGATCCCGTCTCTGACACTGAAACGCTTAAACGCCAGGAGCAGCCCCGACATAGGAAGGTAGCGGAACAGGATCATAACGATCAGTCCCGGCGCTGCCATGATAGTCAGTGGAAGGTTTTTCTTAAATACCTGCCAAAAACTTTTTTTCTTTTTTTTCACGACAGCCGGGTTTGTAGTTGTAGTTTTCATAACATTCCCCTTTTCTTTCCGTGTTTTTCTACGTAAAGTGTATCATCCGTGCCCGAACTTCAACAACGGCACAATTTTCATATGAGGTGCATCTTTTTTATCTGATGCTATCTGCCTAAAAAAAGTACCTCTCCTCATTATTTTTAGGAAATAATTCACAAATCCGTCAGGCATATGCTATAATACCCGATGATCGTTACAGATCGTTATCAAATGTGAGTTACAGATGAGGAGGAAGATATCTATGATAAAAGTACTGCTTGTGGACGATGACTATCTTGCCCTTGAAGGGCTGTGCCGGATGCTGCACTGGGATGATTTCAACGGCGAACTGGCAGGCTGCGCCACAGATGGGGTAGAAGCCGTCTCGATGATCGAGGACAACCCTCCCGATGTCGTTGTCGCAGATATCAAGATGCCCCGCATGAACGGCATAGAACTTTCCCGCTATCTGTACGAGAATCACCGCGGCACCCGCATCATCCTCCTGAGCGGGCACAGTGAATTTGAATATGCGCAGAAAGCGCTGCAGTACCGCGTGACAGATTACATCCTGAAGCCTGTCACCAGGCAGAAGATAAAAGAACTGGAACTTCTTCTCACGAAGATAGGCAAGGACCTTGCGGCAAAGAAAGAGATCCGGCGCCTGACCGGAAGTGAGGCTCTGAAAGACCGGATGCTCTCCCTTCTGCGGCGTGGAGATGAGAAAACCGTCTATGAATTTCTGCACGACGGAGTGCTTGCCGAAGCGCTCCTCCATGACACGGCAGGTACGCTCGGCTCTACACTGCTGAACTACACCTTTTCCTACCAGAGTGAGATCGGCAAAGATAAGTCCTCTCTTGAAGACATGAAAAAGCAGGGGATGGACGACTACTGGGATCTCTCCTCACCTCCGGAACGGGTTTCTTATCTTTACACCCGCTGCCAGGAGCTCATGGCGTACGCCAGGAACAGGAAAAGTGAATATGAACAGCCGATCGTGGCGCACTGTATCCAGGTGATCCAGGAATGTTTCTCTGATCCCGGCTTTAATATCTCCCAGCTTGCAGACCGCGCCAACCTGTCTCTTCCTTATCTGAGCACGGTCTTTAAACAGGCAATGGGACAGACGATCAGCAGCTATCTTTCCCGCCAGCGTCTGCTCTGCGCCCAGGAACTGCTGCAGGATATCTCCATCCCCATCAAAGACGTATGCGCCCGGTCGGGATACGAAGATCCGCACTATTTTGCCAGATCTTTCAAGAAACAGACAGGCATGACTCCCAGCGAATACCGCAATCTCTACAGTTCAAGGGACCTTCACCCTGACCTTCCCGAAAAGGAGGCGCATTCATGAGCATCACCAAACGCAGCTTTCTGATCATATGCCTGATCATCTCCGGCATACTGATCACACTGAACCTGGTCACCTATGGCCTCTTCCAGCATTCCATCACCAACCAGATCCTGGCGTCATATGACTCTCTGGTGGATGCCAACAACTCTCTGTGCCGCCTTTTCACACAGGAGCTGGACCAGCTCACTTATATGTATACCTCAGATGAGGAGCTGGGGAATCTGCTTTCCAGACCGGTTGGCGATGACAGGCTGGAGGATCTTCAGACGAAATCCGAACTGAACAGCCGGATAACTTATATCCTGAATTCCCAGACTACCCTGTCCAACAAAGGGTTTTCTTCCGTACTTTATATCAATCCGGAACTTCCGGTGAGCACGCTTTTTGGCTCTGATACCACGGTCCGGCGCGTCAGCCGTCTCTTCAGTGCAGACACTGTCCTTGACAGCGAGTGGTACAGCCATGCACTTGACCAGGTCTCACGCCAGTATATCTTTGTAGACGGAGAAGACGGGTATCTCTGTTTTGCCAAAAAGCTCCAGAACAGCCATTATTCCGGTCCACGCCTGGAAGACGGGGTCGGAGTACTCCTCTGCCGTGTGCCGGCGAACCGCATCCCGCAGATCTTTTCTTTTCATCCGCTCACAGCCAACAGCGGATTTGCGCTCTTCAGCCGTGACGGAGCCCTTTTGTACCAGTCGGACACACTTCCCGACCTGTCGGACGCAGCGGAACAGTTTCTTGGAGACACCTCTCATCAGAGGCTGGGGATGAACGGCAGTTCTTATATATACAGTTCGGCGGAACTTGACTGGGGACTGCAGCTCCTCTTCCTTACGCCATACAGCGATATCACGGAACAGCTCCACACCGTCATGCTCCCTTATCTGTTCTGCTCGCTCTTTTTCCTCGTCATCGGCGCACTGTCCTCCCTTCTGCTCTCAAGAGGCATCACCCGTCCGGTGGTTCAGCTGACCCGGAAGATCGAGAGCATCCAGGACACGCGCAGTGTAGACTTGTCGGCGTTTTCAGGCTCCGGTCCGACGGAGATCCGCCGGCTGAACACCAGTTTTGCAGATCTGATCCGCCGTGTCAACCGGCTGAACGAACAGATACAGAGATCTGCAGAAGAAAGAAGGATCAGCGAACTGAAGGCGCTTCAGGCACAGATGAATCCGCACTTTGTATTAAATGCCATGAATACCGTGAACTACATGGCGCTGATGCGTGATCAGGACGATATCGCCGCCACGGTAGACTCTATCGCCAATCTGATGCGCTATAGCATCACAGAACCCGACCAGCTTGTCAGCATCCACACAGAGGTGGAAAATATCCGGGAGTATATCTCCATCTATACACTGCGTTTCCGCCAGGAGATCCGGCTTGAGATCACGGCATACCAGCCGGACACAGAGATCTTTATCCCAAAATTCACTCTGCAGCCTCTGGTAGAAAATTCGATCCGGCACGGCATCACGCGCCAGGACGCCGGCATCACTGTCTTTCTCCGTGCATGGGAGGAAGGCGGCAGGCTCTTCGTGCAGGTGACCGATACCGGAAGGGGCGCGGATCCCGACAAACTCAATGCCTATCTCCGGTACGAGGACGTGGATCTGAAGGTCTCCCACGGATTCGGGATACGCAACGTAAACGAGCGCATCCGTCTGCATTTCGGAGGAAACAGCGGCCTCTCATTTTCTATCGATGAAAACGGGCGCCTTGCCGCTACGCTTACGATCTGCCAGGATAAAAAAAGTACACCTGATGAAAAGAAATGACTCTTTCCAATATGACAGCCGGGCGGTATATTAGAAGAAACCGTCCGGTTTTTTTGTCCGGATACAAGAAAAGGAGCAGAATATCATGGCTAAAACACTTATCGTTAACGGTATACACAACTATACCGCACCGGAAGAATACATTCCCCCGAGATCAGAAGCAGTCAGGGAGCATCTGGAATGGTTTATGGACCAGAAACTGGGTCTGATGATGCACTGGGCGCCCGGATGCCAGCTCGGCACTTACGAGAGCTGGCCGCTATGCGACGGGGACGCCTCATGGAGTCAGGAAGACATGACATGGGATGATATCGAGACATGCAAGCAGCAGTACCGGGACGCGAACAAAACATTCAATCCCGTCAAATTTGATCCCGAAGGATGGGCACGGCTGGCTGCTGAGTGCGGGTTCAGATACCTGCTTTTCACGACAAAGCATCACGACGGATTCTGTATGTATGACACAGAAACGACCGACTATAAGATCACGGCAGAGAGCTGCCCGTTCCACACGCATAAAGATGCGGACATCGTGGGCGCGCTCTTCCGGGAATTCCGCAGACAGGGACTCGGTATCTCTGTGTACTTTTCCAAACCGGACTGGAACAGCGAGTATTACTGGGCTCCTCAGTTCGGTCCCGCGACCGACAGAAATGTAAATTATGATATCGCGGAGAATCCTGAGCTTTGGGAGAAATACGTGCAGTTCACGCACCGGCAGATCCGTGAACTCTGCACCGGATACGGCAAAGTCGATGTCCTGTGGCTGGACGGCGGCTGGGTGCGCCCCGACAATCTGGGGCAGGATATCCGCCTCGGAGAGATCGTCGAGGAGATCCGCTCTTCCTCCCAGCCCCACCTGATCGTCTCTGACCGCACCTGCGGCGGAGAGTATGAGAACTTCATCACGCCGGAAAAAACCGTACCGGAGACAGCCCTCAGTGTCCCGTGGGAAACGTGTACGACCGTGGGAAAAAAGTTTTCTTTCCACTACACGGATACGTTTAAGAGCGGGCATCAGCTTGTCCTTCTCCTCCTGGACGTTGTGAGCAAAGGCGGAAATCTGGCTCTCAATATCGCGCCGCAGCCGGACGGACAGCTTCCCGCTCCTGCGGTACGCTCTCTGCAGGACATGGGCGCATGGCTTAAGATCTGCGGAGACGGCATATATGGGACGCGCATCTGCGCTCCGTATTTCGGGGAAGATCTGTTCTATACACAGAAAAAGGACAAAATATATGTCTTCTATGCATACGGAGATACTCCCTCTCTTCCGGAGCAGATCTCTCTTCTCTCCGAAAGGCCTGTAAAAGCCGTCACCTGTATGCGGACCGGCACTCCGGTGCATTTCCGCCAGGACGGAAATACGGTCACTCTCTTTACGGAAAACCTGCCAATGGGAGGCGCATTCTACGCCGAAGGCTTCTGCGCCGTTACGGAATAAGACCGCACAGACGCCGTTAGAAAAGATCGCTGACTGTCTCATTTACTGAGATAGTCAGCGATCTCTTTCATTCTCGGAGCACATTTCTCAAAAAACATCTGATATCCCGCACAGAAATGATTTCTGTAAAGCCCCGTTTCCTCATCCTGCATCCTGTGTCTGCGGCATCCGTTGCGGCAAAGATGAAACCAGCGGCACTCCCTGCACGCCTCGTCGTGTTTCAGAGACTCCTCCACAAAGTGTTTTGCCGTCTCACTTTCGAAAAATTCCCCGATGCTGTTATCATTATAATTTCCCAGGCAGTATCCGTCCATGGCGTAAAAATCACACGGGTATGCCCTTCCGTCCGCTTCCGCCACGCACTGTACGCTGCAGGTCCCTCTCTGCTCGCAGGACTCCGGCGGGATTCCCATGAGGATCCCGATATAATTTTCAAACTGCCGGATGTAAGGCGCTTTTCCCTTTCTCCAGTCCTTCTCCCACAGCCGGAAAAGTTCTGTCAGGAACATTCCGTAAGCTTCCGGCGTCAGGGAATACTCCTGTTTCCCCGGCTCCTCGTCCGACGGATCGAGGCAGGCGATATACTGCTGGTAATCCCAGCCGTTCTTTTTATATTCCATGTATATCTCTCTTGCATGCTCTGCGACCGGGCGTGTCACGACAGTGAGGATATTGTAGGCCACGCCGTACCTGTCAAGCAGCTCTGCAGCCCGCCTGACCCGCGAATAGGTCGGACCTCCCGCCGCGTCATGCCGGTATCTGTCATGCAGTTCTTCTGTCCCATCCACCGATATGCCGATCAGAAAATCATGTTCCTTAAAAAAACGGCACCACTCCTCATCAATGGCGTACCCGTTTGTCTGAAGCGTGTTTATCACACGGATGCCTCTCCGGTTGAAACGCTCCTCAAGCCGGACCACCTCCCGGAAAAAATCAAGCCCCCGCAGAGTCGGCTCTCCCCCCTGAAAGGCAAAACAGACCTCGTCTTTTGCCTGCCTCATCGCCTTTTTTATCAGGTTTTTCGCCGTATCCACGGACATCATCCCGCGGACTCCTTCTTCACGTTTTTCCATCTCGTCGCAGTAAAAACAGTAGCTGCACCGCATATTGCACAGTCCGGAAGCCGGTTTGACCAGCACTGTATGAAGCGTCATGCGCTCACCCCCATTTCTGTCATCTCACGTCCGCCCCTCTTCTCTGCTCCCTTCTCCGGCACATCAGCCCCACAGCCAGTCCCAGGACCGCCGGCACCACCCAGCCGAACCCCTGCTCTGAAAACGGCAGGATCCTTCCCGCGAGATCCGCCAGCCATCCCAGCGGAGCAAGATCCTGCATCTGCCCCGGGAGCGCACGGAGGAAGTCAAAGATGGCTGCAGCTGCGGTAAACCCGAGCGTCCACCGCAGGACGACGGGGCTGTCCCCGAAAAATCTCCCTGTCAGCGTCAGCGCGACCAGCACGATCGCGACAGGATAGAGGAACATCAGTACCGGCATGGACCAGGCGATGATCGAGTCCAGTCCCAGATTGGCGATCAGGAACGAAACGATACAGAAGATCACCGCCCATACAGAGTAGGATGGTCCCTTCGGGAACAGTTTCGCAAAAGTCTCTCCGCAGCTTGTGATCAGTCCCACCGCGGTCTTCAGGCATGCCACCGTGACTGTGACCGCCAGGATCACTGCTCCCACACTGCCGAAATAATAGTCCGCGATATCCGCCAGTGCCTCTCCCCCGTTAGCGGATGCCTGGAACACGCCCCGGCTCTGGGCGCCGATGACAGTCACCAGGATATAGATCACTGCCATGAGGAGGGAACTGAACAATCCTGCCTTCACCGTGCTCTCTGCCACATCCTCCGGTTTTTCCACTCCCAGGGAGCGGATCACATCCACAACGATGATCCCGAAGGCGAGCCCTGCCAGCGCATCCATTGTATTGTACCCTTCCAGAAGACCTGTAAAAAACGCGCTGTCCGCATAGGCTCCGGAAGCTTCTGCCGCCCCGATCCCGCCCATGGGAGAGATCAGGGCCCTCACGACCAGTATCCCCAGAAAACACAGGAAAAGGGGATTGAGCACTTTTCCCACCCAGGTCAGGATCTCCCCCGGGCGAAGGGAGAAGAAGAGCACTGCAGCAAAAAACAGGAAAGAAAACACGGCGAGCCCGACGCTCTGCCCCGTTCCCGGAAGGATCCGCTCGATCCCCACAGTATAGGAGACTGTAGCGCATCTGGGGATCGCGAAAAAGGGGCCGATCGTCAGATACAGCGTGCAGGTAAAGAACAGTCCGAACCTTCTGCCCGCCCTGCTGCTCAGTTCCAGGAGCCCGTCCTCCCGGCTGATCCCCAGGGCAGCCACGCCAAGAAGCGGCAGCCCGACTCCCGTGATCAGGAATCCTGCCGCCGCCTGCCACATACTGCTGCCCGCCATCTGTCCCATAGACGCGGGAAAGATCAGATTCCCCGCTCCAAAAAACAGTCCGAACAGCATACTTGCCACAAATATAAGCTCTCTGAATGTCAGCTTTTTCATATTTTTTCATCCTCTTGTTTTCCCGGCAGCGTAAGCGGCAGGAAAGCGGCGTTTCTCTCCCCGCTTTCCTGCCATCTCACGGCCGTGTCATTCTTTCTCTGATTATAGACATTCTGAGCCTGTTTTACAATGCTTTCCCCGTCTTTTCTTCTATATAATTTTCCGCTTTACTCTGCGGCTGAACTGTTTCCGCAGACCGGACTCCGGCGTTCTCTTCCGGCAGTTCCACCACTGCCCGGAACTGGTCGCAGTCGATCCGGATATCGAACTCCCCGCCAAGCGCTTTCGTATACGTACTGACGATCGCCAGCCCGAGCCCGTTGCCTTCGCTGCTTCGCGCCTTATCTCCACGCGCGAACCGTTCCACGATATCTTCCTTTGTAAAGTCCATGAAATATCCTGCTGTGTTGGTCATCTCCAGGCAGATCCTTCTGGCGTCTCCACCTGCATTCTTCACATAAGTCTTCACAAAGACCCTGGTCCCTTTTGCGGAATATTTCAGCGCATTCTCCAGGAGATTCTGACAGATACGGTAGCAGTACATATTATCCGAGACAAGTTCCGTGCTCTCCTCTGTCTTCTGTGTGATGAATTCCAGGCCGCTCTCTTTCATCCTGTCATCCATATCTGCAAAGATCTGGTCGATCAGCCGGTTCATCTCGAAGCGCTCCATCTTCAATTCCACATTTCCGCTGCTTGCCTTTGCAAGGGAGAAGAGGCTGTTGACCATCTCGCCCAGTTTCCCCGCACGCTCTGAGAGGACGTCCACATAGTCCCGCATCACATCGCTCAGTTCTTCTTTCTTCATCAGTTCGATGTAACCCACCATGGAAGTGAGCGGCGTCTTCAGGTCATGGGATACATTGGTGATCAGGTCGATCCTGAGCTGGTCGCTCCTTGAGACTTTCTCCAGGCTCTTCCGCTCGATCTCCCGGGCTTCCTCGATCCTCTGGCGGATCAGCGTTTCCTTTTCTTCTTCCGCCTTCTCTGTGACCTCGTCCAGCTTTGCCTGCCAGAACCTTCGCATCCGCCATTCATAGACCAGGAACTGCACCAGGACCGTGATGGTCATCATATATCCCGATACCGGAGAATAGTAGTAGCTGTACCCCTGGACGATAATTATAAGATAGATGAATGCCAGGATGAACGCCGCTGCCCCGATCTTTCTGTCCCTCCGGTCCATCTTCCGCACTTTTTCTTTCCACCCGCCGTATCGGTCCACGCCTTCCGGCATCCAGTTTCCGTATCTGTTTTTCATGATCATATCCACGATCATGACAGAGCCTGCTGCCAGCGACAGATTGCCGAGCACCCCCACGACGATCCCGGAACCGTCCCATAACTCATCCCGGAAAGCGATCAGTGTCGCAATAAAGAACAGTCCCATGAGCAGGAGCGATCCGCCGATCAGTGTGACTACGTCCTGATTCCTCTCCTTGAGCGCTTCCCACTTGCTCTTGTCATCTGTATTTTTCCATTTTGTATCCAATTCCCCACACCACCTTTACGTATCTTGGTTTTTTTGTATCGATCTCGATCTTCTCACGGATATGTCTGATGTGGACCATGACCGTGTTCTCCACCGCGAAACTGGCCGACTCTTCCCACACTTTCTCATAGATCTGCTCCGCTGAGAACACCTGCCCCAGGTTCTCCATGAGCAGGAGGAGGATCTTGTACTCCGTAGCAGTCAATCTGACCTCCTCTCCCTCTGCGATCGCGATCCTCTGCTTCTTGTCCAGCACCAGGCCACCGTTGACGATCCGGTCCTCATCCTCTTTTGGCGCCCCGCTTCCCCAGGCATGATACCGCCTCAGGTGAGCCTTTACCCTGGCGGTGAGTTCCGCCGGATTGTAGGGCTTCTCCACATAGTCGTCAGCTCCCAGCATGAGACCTGACACCTTATCGCTTTCCTCTGTCTTTGCCGACAGGATGATCACCGGGATGTGGTATCTCTCCCTCAGCTTCATAAGTGCTGACAGACCGTTCATCTTCGGCATCATCACATCGAGGAGGATCAGATCGATCCGGTTCTCCTCAAGCGCCTTCAAAGCTTCCATCCCATCGTAAGCTTTCACTGTGTTGTACCCTTCGTATTTCAGAAGCTCGCTGATGGAATAGACGATCTCTTTGTTGTCGTCCACCACCAGGATCGTTTCCTGTTCCATGCATCTCCCCCGTTTCTTCTTTTTGTGTTCATATAGAATATAATAGACGGGGCTTAAAAAAACCTCAACGCAATTCTTAAAAATTTCTTATATACTCATGCTTTCACATCCCTCTTCTTAAGCCACAGAACCGCCGCTCCTGCAAACACTGCAAAGAACAGCACCACGCTCACCAGGAACGGGATCAGGTTTCCTCCCAGCGCATCCTCAGACTTATTGGAGTTCATCCCTGCCATCATAAGAGAATAAGGCCAGTACAGCTCCCATCCTTTATTCATGAAGAGGAATCCCAGGATGCTCCCTGCCAGCGCAATGCCGATGGGCACGGCAAAGCTTCGGATGACCATGGACAGAAGGAGCTGCATGGTCCCGATCGCCGCAGCGGCAAGGGTTCCCCTGAGCATCCACAGCACCGTATCCAGCGGCGCGGCGCCCGGAAGACCGCATAGTTTTCCGCAGATCACATACAGGATAAAGACCCAGACCTGGGTAAACAGCGTGACCCGGAAGATCACCGCCAGCTTCCCAAGGAACACATCCCGCACCGGGACCGGAGCGGTCATCAGCACGTTCCAGTTGCTGTTCAGATGTTCCAGCCGCCACAGATATGAACAGTACAGCGCGATCAGCGGCGCATAGAACAGCCAGGAATAAAACAGGGTGAACTGGGTCCACAGAGAATACCATCCCTCCGTCAGAAGCCCCACATTGTTCAGATAATTAAAAGTTCCCATGACCGCCGGGATGATGGGGATAAAAATGCAGGCGCTCCAGATAATGGAATGTTTCAGTTTCAGATTTTCAGCCTTGATACATCGCAGCAGCATCACTCACACTTCCTTTCTCAAAAAGATCTGTTTCCCGATCAGATAGATCACGATCCCGGCAATGAGAAATACGGCAAACCGGGCAGCCGGAAGATGCCGGTAATACAGATACATGGTTTCATCCGTGGTCCTCTGCCAGTCCACAGCGGCGACCGAGAAGATCCCGAAATATCCCCACAGGATCAGCCGGTTCACCGCCTCAGGGAAGAACATGGAGAACAGTCCCAGGAAACCTCCCGCGATTCCCACGATCAGAGGCAGAATCTGGTTGTCGCTCATCAGGGACAGCAGATGCTGGATACTCAGGATAACAGCTCCCACTGCTGTTATGGCAATAAAATGTTCGGCAAACATGGCAGGCCGGACCGGTTCCGTAAATCCCGTTATCTTTCCCAGAACGATCAGCCCCAGCGTCTCCCCTCCGCTGAAGGCGATCAGATATTTCAGTTCAAACAGATACTTTATATCGTAAAATCTCCCCGGTCTTTCCAGTGTATAGAGAAGTTTCAGCGTGTTCCCCTTGATCTCCATGTCGCAGAGACGGCTCGCCACCACTGAGAGCATCACCGGCATGAAGATGGCGTTCATCACGGACATGCTGTAGAGCATGTACTGATAGCCTGAATCCCGGTCCAGGGAATTGAAATTGCGGACCGTCACCAGCATCCACAGAAGGAGCAGCGCCAGAAATCCCACCGGTACGATCCAGACATACCGTGTGCGCAGCTTTCTCTGCTCCGCAAGCCAGAGATGCGGACCGGAAGTTCTTCGCCTTCCATTGCTTTTTCCCGCCGCACCTGACCTGTACTGGCTTTTTCTTTCCTTCTCCCCGTTTATTCCGCTCATATCTCTGCTCATAAGCTCACCTTCTTTCCGGTCAGCTTCAGGAAGATATCCTCCAGGCTCACCTGGCACTCTTCCAGCCGTAGAAGACCGATATCATGTTCTGCCAGAAGCCTTCCGCTCCTCAGGACTTTGTCATCCTCTGTGGAGTCGAGCATCACTTCTCCGGTCTGGGTGTCCTGCCGTACCGGGAGAGCTGCCCTGGAAAGGAGCCGGTAAGCCCTTCCATCGTCCGTGGTCCGAATACGCATCCGTACCCGGCTGTGCTGATGGAGGCTTGCCAGGGAGTCCTGGAAAAGAAGTTCGCCCTGGTTGATGATCCCCACGTGGGTCGCCATCTGGTCAATCTCACTCAGGAGATGGCTGGAGACAAGGACAGTCATCCCAAACCGCTCCGGCAGAGAACAGATCAGTTCTCTCATCTCCTGTATGCCTGCCGGATCCAGTCCATTGGTGGGTTCGTCCAGAAGGAGCAGCCTGGGCCGCCCCAGAAGCGCAGCCGCAAGCCCCAGTCTCTGCTTCATCCCGAGAGAATAATTCTTCACCTTCTTATCCTGCTGGTTCTCCATCCGCACTGTCTTCAGGACAGAATCGATCTCCGACTCCGGGATTCCCTTCAGGGTACATATGATCTGCAGGTTCTCTCTGCCGCTCAAGTGCCCGTAGTGTGCAGGCGACTCGATCAGAGAGCCCGTAGCTTTAAGGATCTTCAGCCGGTTCTTCTCCTCCACAGGGACTCCAAAAATCCGGATCTCACCGCCGGTGGGCTTCGCCAGCCCCAGAAGCATCTTCATAGTAGTCGATTTTCCCGCCCCGTTCGGTCCCAGGAAGCCGTAGATGCTTCCCGTCGGCACACACAGATCCAGGTTCTTTACCACATACTTTTTACCGTATCTCTTTGTCAGTGAATCTGTCGTTATGATATTTTCCATGGTATGTCGTCTCCTTTCATCGCCGCGGCGGAATTCTGAGGACAGCTGTATATTTCTGTTTCTGCTGTGCCCGTCTCCGTCTTTGTCCGCCTGCTCCTACAGTGTAAAGGCTGCCGCTTATCCAGCGATGAAGGCTGTCTTATTTTTACCTTAATTTTCTAAATGCTGCACTTCTGTCTTTATTTATGTTATACTTGATATGTTGTCATGCCCAATCCGGCAACGGAAAGGGGGTGTATACATATGATGGAAATTATAGCTTCTCTCATCGTTGCCATCGTGGGTGGTGTAGCCTGCCACTACATCATCAAATGGTTAGATGGCAATGGACATGACAACTAGCCAAAAAAATTCCCCGGAGCTGCCACTCCGGGGAATTTCCATACATATGATGTTATAGCTTCTCTTGCCTACTGCCACTATAGCATATGCTCCCCATCTAAGTCAAGTTTGCATTTTTATCGATTTATTCAAATGATCTTTCCTGTTTTGCCTTCGTTCATCACCTTATTTTTACCTTAATTCCAACAAAATCTGGTCTCCCCTCCCCTTATCCGTGCTATACTCTGAACAGAACCCCAACCGGAAGGAGACGATATCAATGAACTTATATGACAGCAGGATCCTGCTCATAGACGACAACGTGGAACTGGCAGACATGGTCCGGGACATGCTGCGGCGGAACGGCTATTCCAATGTATCCTGCGCCCACACCTGCGAACAGGGGATGAGCATGTTCCGGGAGGAAGCCCCGCAGCTGGTGGTCCTGGACATCATGCTCCCTGACGGGGACGGCTTCTCCCTCTTCCGACGGATCCGGGACATCTCGGAAGTGCCGATACTCTTTCTCTCCGCAAAGGACGAGGACAATGACCGGCTCTTCGGCCTGGGTCTCGGGGCGGACGACTACATCACCAAGCCTTTCCTCTCCCAGGAACTGCTCCTGCGGGTGAACGCAGTGCTGAAGCGTACCTATTTTTCCGGCGCCAGGCTCACCGGCTCTTCTGCCGGGAACGGGATCGGCAGTTACGGGGACAGCTTCGGCGATCCACGCTTCCGGAATCCTGCTTTCACTCCATCCTCCGGAGAGCCAGATGTCCTTCTGCTCGGTGAGCACCGTATCTCGTTCGCAGAAGCATCTGTGACATACCGTGGAAAGACAACCTCATTCACTGCCAAAGAACTGCAGCTTTTGAAAAAGCTGTCACAGAACCGTGGAAATATCGTCACATTTGACGCCCTCTGCATGGCGGTGTGGGGAGATCCTTATTACGGATATGAAAATACGCTGATGGTGCATATCCGTCACCTGAGAGAAAAGATCGAGGACGATCCTTCGTCGCCGAAGTGGCTTCTGACTGCCCGCGGACTTGGATACCGTCTGAAGAAAGAGGAAAAGAGCGATGAAAAGTCTGTTTAAGATCATAAGACGCTACATCTCCAGCACCATACTGCTGGTCGTCTTTGTCGTACTGCTCAACATCCTGGCACTGTCTTATGTAGCGCTGCAATATGAGGAAGGACTCAATAAGATGGAAGGGACTTCTTCTACTTCCGCCTCCCGGCAGATGGAAGATATTGCGTCCCAGCTCACAGAGACACCGGAAGGATGGCGGATCTCTCAGCAGGGCATCGACATCCTGAACAAGAATCAATATATCTGGGGAATGCTGCTGGACGAAAACGGAGACGCCGTCTGGGAATGGCAGCTCCCGGAGGGACTTCCCCGCTCCTATTCCCTGGCAGATGTAGCGTCCTTCAGCCGATGGTATCTGAACGACTATCCGGTCCGTGTGTGGGAATACGGGAAGGGGCTTCTTGTCCTGGGGCAGGATCCGGGAAGGTTTTTCCGTGTCATCCTGGTCTTCAACAACATCTATCTGGACGCGCTCTACCAGTACATCGTTATCTTCTTTGTACTGAATTCGGTCCTGATCTTCGTTCTGGCACTCTGGTTCGGGTATCGCTTTTACCGATCCCTGCGCCCCATCGCCCGGGGTGTGGACGCCCTTGCCGAGAGCCGCCCCGTCCTGCTGTCAGAAAAAGGGATCACGGAAGAACTTGCACGGAAACTGAACCAGACTTCCCGTATACTGGAACGCCAGTCCGAGAAGCTGCGGCAGCGGGACAACGCCCGCACAGAATGGATCTCCGGCGTCTCCCACGACATCCGCACGCCCCTTGCCCTGATCACAGGATACGCTGAGGCGCTGTCCTCAGAAGAAGAGCTCTCTCCGGAAGATCATCAGCGGGCAGAGAGCATCCGCAGACAGAGCCTGATCATCCGTCAGCTCATCTCGGACCTGAACCTGACTTCAAAGCTGGAGTACAATTCCCAGCCGCTCCACATGGAAGAATACCGTCCGGCTGTTCTGCTACGTGAGATCGCAGCGGATTACTATAATGAAGGGCTGCAGGAATGCTATGAAATAGATGTAAAGGTTTCGGAGGAGGCAGAGCAGATCTGCCTTACCGGCGACACCGGACTGATGAAACGTGCATTGAGAAATGTGATCGGCAACAGTATCCGGCATAATCCGGAGGGCTGCCATATCCGTACGTCCCTGTTCTCCGATTCTGGGAATGTGATCTGGCGGTTCTCAGACACCGGTCCCGGTATCCCCAGAGCGGTCGTGGATGTGCTCCAAGAACGTACTGACAAACAGGGCAGTCTCCACATCATGGGACTTCGCATCGTGACGCAGATCATCTCGGCTCACGGAGGAAGAGTGCTCTTTCCGCGGAACGGGGAAGGGGCTTATGAGATTGAATTTATCCTGCCGGAGGGCAAAAACGAGGATGCTCTGTAGAACAGGGTACCCTCGTTTCTTAATCCACTTTCTTTTTCTCTATCATTCCCATTCAGCGTTTTCCTCTCTCCCGGTATGCTTCTGCCGCCAGAATCCCTTCTGCTGTCCGGCATGCCTGCATATAATAAGCTTCCACCGCCGTCTCCAGGACATTCGGCCGCTTTCCTGCGAGCAGATCCGGACTAAGTCCGACCCTCCGGTGATATGTGAGCAGCCGTTCCCCTGTTTTAATGTGATTTTCCTGAGTCTCCAGGTTTACGATAAGCTGAGGATCTTCTCCTATAAATAGTTTGCTGCCCTCCCGTCTCATCGCGATCTTCTTTTTCTCTCCCATCACCAATACTGCTCCTTTTTCCATATCTTCTTTCCATTCAGAAACAGGCTGAGATATGCAGTCTTCTCCCTGATCGTTTCTGCGATCTCGCCGGCACGCCCGCCAGGCATATCTGTGTACTGCCGGAGAAGGCTTTCCGCTTCCTCCGGGAAATCCGTAAGCTTTTCCACATCCAGGATGGGCTTTTTTACATAACGGAGCATATCTGCCTCTCGTTTGCAAAAAGAATTGACATTGATATCCAGGAGATTTTCCTTATGAGGGATCACCGCCCGATCATAAAAGAGTGCATTCCCCGTATCAAAGATTGGCGCCATATCCGTGAACCGACGGTGCTCTGGATCGTAGAGAAATCCCATGTTATTCAGATGCCGGTCCGTATTTGACAGGATAAAGTCAGTCATGATCATATATTCCAGCTGACGGCGGACTTTTTCTTCTTCCATCCCCATTTCGACAGCCATCAGCACCAGCGATTCATAGAGAGAGCTCTCATTTGGTATTTTATGATCCATCAGAAGCTGATATGCCGGGACAAATTCTTTTGTCTCTGAAGTAAACAGAGGGCTTATAGAACAGGGATGATCATGCCCTCCGATCCTGATCTTTTCCACTCTGTAGGGAACATGGTCCTTCCATCCAAGCCGCTCGTGCATCCTGCCTGCGATCACTTCATTTACCGCCTGCTGCCCATAATGATTTGTATTTACCTTCAGAAGGCTCCGCACTCCATCTCTTATGATCCATTTCTTCTTCATGTCTCCATTTACGGATGCAGATGGAGAAACCCGTAACAATTCCACATCTTCTCTTACATCTTCCTCTGAATCGGTCAGAAGATTCCCCAGTTCTTCGGAAAAATCATTTTCAAAGAAATTCAGGTCCTTCCAGTACAGTTCTCTGTCGATCGGCTGTACCCAGTAATGATCTGTGAGGCTCAGTCCGTAGGAACGGAGCAGAAGTGCCTGACTTGTCTCCACCCCTGTCCTGCTCAGGACCTGACGCAGGTCTTTCCTCGAATCCGGGATCGCACGCAGGCTCCACCAATTTGAGAGGCTCTTACCATCTGCTCTGCATCCGACAGGAAGTTCCTCTGGCAGATAGACCGCCAGAACATATTCCAGTCTGCCGGTAAAGGTATCCATCTGGATCATCGCAACATCTTTGTCTTTATGCTTTAGTACATAAAATCCGGACTGAGGCTCCGGACTTCTCTCGTACATCCACTCCCGGACCGTGTGATCTTTCATGAGAACAACCTCCTTTTCCCCGTATTTTATCATGCTGGCTTTCCAGTGTAAAGTACGCTGAAAATACGAAACCGGAGGAGTGATGATATAGTTCCTGTTCACACGGAACCTGATATCAGCACTTCTCCGGCATTTCATCCGCTCTATGATATTTTTACTCCAGCGCGATCCTCTTCACCCGGTTCAGCCCTTTCGCCACTGCCGGGATGCAGATGATGATCACTGTGATCACGCCCTCTGCCAGCAGATAGCTGTAGTTGTACAGGATCGGGTACACACTGGAGAGCGCCTTCGGGAAGTTCTCCGGCATATAGTCCATCCAGTAGAGGTAGCCTCCCAGCGCATGGAACGCTCCCCGGGCGATCACAGCGACGATATAGCCTTTGATCAGACCGTTCTTGCTCTTTGCAAAAAATCCCGCCACGCCCAGAGCGGCGAACGCCAGGATGTAGTCGCAGCACACCTGGAAGAAGGAAAGCACATAGGGTTCCTGGATAAACTGCAGGATCCCGTACACCAGTCCCACGAGGACTCCGGTCTTCGGTCCGTACCAATTGCCTACAAGGACGATAAAGAGCATGCTGCACAGCGTCACGCTCCCGCCCCAGGGCATGTTAAAGATCTTGATGTAGGATGTGATGAACGCAAGCGCCATAGCCATCGCACAGAACACAAGCTGTTTGGTCCCCATCCGTTTCTTTTCCGAGACCTTCCCCGCAAAAACAAGGGCAGCGATAAAAAGCGCCACGCCGATCACGATACACACAGCATATCCGGCAGTCGTCAGTCCGCCATCTGCATTTACAAGAAAACTGAACATAATAAAAACCCTCCTTATCTTCAAGACTGAAAACAAAAAGGGCTCAAAAAACACACATTGAGAACGCATCCCTACGCTGGCATTACCCAGATCAGGTTGTGGGTCGAAGTTCGCAACTTCCTCTCAGCCTGTAATACAAGCTCCCCTTGTCATCAATCTTATTCAATTTTTATGTCCTTTAGAAGGATACCGCGAAATTTGTCGGATGTCAATCCTGACGCTCAATTTTCATCTCATTCCTTGCCTGCTCGATCTCCTGGTCCGTCGCCTCCGTACACTTCCTGATCACCGAAGCAGCCATGCCTTCTTTTATCATCCTCGTAATAATGAAAAATTTTTCATCTCTTACACCATCCGCATAAATGTCATCCAATGCCTTGCACATATCAATCTGTTCCTCCTCTCCGGAATCCACAACCTCTTTTAATTTCTTCCCCGAATACAGGAACGCGCCCAGAGCCTGATACGTCTCCACATCGACCTGTCCGAAATAGTCTCTGTTCTCCTGCATATATCTCTGCAGTTTTTCTTTCTCTCCTCTGTATTTTAACATGCCGAACACCTTTTGTAAATCCGTCCGGAAACGGCTCACATCCTCCACGCTGCCCGCATCCAGCAGATTGATCTTATAATTCGGGAGATAATCCTTTATCAGGATTTCTTTCTTCAGAGAAGCGTCAAGCCGGACTTTGAAACTATAAGAAATCTGATCTGTCCGGGATTTTGATGAGATGTTATCATAGCACCTGAGAACTTTAAAAGCAAGGGAAACGGGTACAGAGATATCATTTAGTGAAAAAACAAACAACTTTTCAATTCACGGATTCTCTTTATCTTCTTTATCTGTCTTGCTCCACGCTTTTGTCGTATACGCTTTCGGTGTCATCCCCACATATTTCTTGAATGTGTCGCTGAAGTACCTGTAATGATGATACCCGACCAGCTCGCTCACTTCATACACCTTCCTGCCTTCTTTCAAAAATTCTTTTGCGCGGTTCATCCGCAGGTTCGTCAGATATTTGACGTAGGACATTCCCACCTCGCTCTTAAAGAGTACGCTTAAGTACGCCGGGCTCATCTGTACCATATCGGCAAGCTCGTTCAGCCCGATGTCCTCGTTATAGTGCTGCTCGATATAGGCGAGCAGCTCCAGGATCGTCCCGTGTCTGCTCCCGGTCTTTTCCGCCTCCAGATATTTCCCGATATCCGACACGATCCGCTGGGCGTAGTTTTTGATCTGCTCTCTCCCCTGGCATTTTTCCATCTCGTGGAACGATACCAGTTCATCCCGGGGGATATCCTTTCTGTTCTCCTGAAGGATGTCGCACAGCATGCACAGATATTTATATACCTCGCGCCTCAGCTCCTGCTCATCCGGGTAGAGCAGTTCCACCTCCGTAAAGATGTCTTTCGTGCAGCGGTAGAACTTCTCTATATCTTCATCCAGCATCCCCCGGATGCACTCCTCCAGGATCTGGCTGATCTTCTCCTGCCTTCTCCTGTTCTCTTCGTACTCATTCTTCTCGCGCCTTGCCTGGAAGCAGGACTTTTCCACAGTTTCCAGAACGGTGTTGAGTTTTTCCATGCTGATCGGTTTGTCGATATATCCCATCACACCGAGCCGCAGCGCCTTCTGCGCATATTCAAATTCTGTATATCCGCTGATCACGACAAACGCAGTGTCCGGACAGACCTCTTTGGCCGCCTCTATCATAGACAGACCGTCCATCCCCGGTATCCGGATATCCGTGATCACAAGATCAGGCTTGTATTTCCCGATGATATCAAGTCCGTGGATCCCGTCATACGCCCATCCCACAACCTCATAATCAAGCTTCTGCCTGCCGATCATCGCCTTGATTCCCTCAACAACGATATATTCATCATCTATCACTATCAAACGGTACATCCTATATCCTCCCTGGTCTTTCAGGGACTACGATCCGCACCGTTGTCCCTTTTCCCACTTCGCTCTTTATGTCCACTCCATAGTTTTCCCCATAATTCAGCCTGATCCTCTCTTTTACATTTCGGATCCCATATCCGTTTTCCAGGCGGCTCATATCAGCGACGCCCACTCCGTCGTCTGAGATCTCGATCACGATCTTTGTTCCTTCTTTGCGCGCAGTGATGCAGATCTTTCCCTTTCCCATCTTCGGCTCCAGGCCGTGATACATAGCATTCTCCACAAAAGGCTGCAGTATAAATGAAATGATCCTGCACTGCAGCACATCCCTCTTCGCGTCAACATACAGAGTAAAACGGTCATTATACCTGATATTCTGCAGTTTCATATAATCTTCCACCCTCCGGATCGAATCCAGTACGGTCATATATTTTTCTCCGTTATTCAGAGAAAGCTTAAAGTTCTCGGACAGAGCCAGTATCATCTCCGCGATCTGGTCGTCCCCGTGTATGATCGCAAGGCAGTAGATAGAGTCCAGTGTATTATAGAGAAAATGGGGATTGATCTGAGACTGGAGGAGAAGTAGTTCCGCTTCCCGCTCATTGAGTTTGGATGCCATCAGCCGCTCGGAAAGTTCCAGATTCGTATTCACCATTTCCTTGAACTTGTTTCCGATCCTTCCTACTTCACTGTCATCAAACTCTTCCGTGATATTTCTTTCTCCCTCGCCTACGCTGCTGATCGTCCTCTCGAGCTGCTTTAAAGGGTTCGTGATATTCCGTGATATGATCCTTGCCATGATAAAGCAGAGACCACCGAGTACCACACCCCAGACAACAACTATATTTCTCAGGTTTTCACTGGTGATATTAAGTTCGTCTTTCTCCACTGCATTTACCATGCTCCAGCCTGTCAGCTGATTTTCTGTTGAAGAAAAGATATAATTTCCGTTTTCCGCTTTCCCTGTATAGGCGTTCAACACTCTTCTGAGTTCATCTTCATCGCTGTCACTGAACACCAGAGTATCTCTGTCATCTCTGTCCACGATCATATACATGCTGGTCTTATAACCTTCGTCTCCTTTGACGATCATCGTGCGGAACATCTCTCTGCTTAAGTTCACCACCATACATCCGATCGGCTCACCGGTGGATGTGTCGTTGAGAAGCTTTGAGAAACAGACAATACCGTCCTGGTCCCAGCCGCCAAGAATCCCCCTGCCCCAGAACACTTCCTTTCCCATCGCATCCTCTGTTTTGGTATACCATTCCTCTTCACGGAAATCATGCTCTCTGTAATAGTTATAAAAGCTGTATGTCCCGCTGCTCGTATTACTCATGAGATAATAATGTCCGTAAAAATCCATCAGGGCAATACTGTTGATAGATTTTTCCTGTCTGGTGACCGTCTCCAGCACATTATCCAGCCTTCTCTGATCTGCAAGTGTAAATTCAATCCCGCTATACTCAAGCCCGCCTCCCAGCAGTTCTTCCAATTCCTTGTTCTGCAGGATCGATCGGCTGTTATCCACAATGGGTTCCATGACCAGATCCATAACGCGGCTGGAATTCTGCAGCGTTGTCTCATGGGACACCTGGTAATTCTGCTCCATGGAAAATTTATTCGTGTAATAGGCGATCAGTCCCAGGACCGCAAGGGAAAATATCGTAAAGAAGAGCATGGACAGGAAGATCTGTTCCCGGATCGTGTATCTTTTCCACCAGTTTTTCAACCTTGCAAATCTCTCTTTTCTCATCCATGCACTCCTCTCTTTTTTCACTCGCGTCAGAAACCCGCAGTTTCCCGCGCTTTTTGCTTCCCGCGGCACCGGCATGCCACTATCTGACAAATCTTATGGTATAGCAGCCGGATCCTGCCTCTGCCTCCATGTACCCCTCCGCGTTCTTAAAGCTGAGACCGTCTGCTTCGATCACCTCTTTTGCGCCGTCCAGCCGGACCGTTGCGGTCGTGTTCGGCGGAACGCATACCGCCATTGTAACACAGTCATCATCTGTCCGCCACTCAATCTGATGCTCTCCATAGACAGAATGGTATCTTCCTTTCACAAAGCCTAATCCTCCGCCGATCCTGGGGTAATAGACCGCGTGCCGGAATCCCGGCTCTTTCTCGTCCGCCTCGAGTCCGGCCATGACACGGTACATCCATTCTCCGATGGCTCCGTAAGCATAATGGTTGAAAGAATTCATATCCGCACTCCACATGCTTCCGTCGGGTTTCAGACCGTCCCAGTGTTCCCATACAGTCGTGGCTCCCATCTTCACCTGATACAGCCAGGATGGGAAATCCTCCTTGAGGAGCAGTTCATACGCCTCTTTCACACATCCGCTGCCGCTGAGCGCAAGGCAGAAGTACGGTGTTCCCACGAACCCGGTCACCAGATGTCCCCCTTCTTTGTCCAGCAGTTCTTTCAGCCTCTGTGCAGTCTGACGGATATATCTCTTTGGAGTCAGTCCGAAATACAGTGCGACGATATGAGCCGTCTGGGTCTGCGCTGTCATGAAACCGTCTTTGTCAAAATAAGTCTCCTGGAACTTCTCCACGATGTGGTCTCTCAGCTCCCCGTACCTGCCGGCGTCCTCCTTTCCGAGGATCTCCGCCGTCTTCACGAAAAGATCTGTGGAGTAAGCATAGTACGCATTGCAGATCAGGTCCGTCGGAGTGGCGCCAAAGTAGCTGCCCTCCTCCGCATCCAGAGCCACCCAGTCGCCCAGCTGCATCATGAACGTCCACATATAGTCCTTTGAGTGGGCCGTCATGAAATCGATCCAGCCTTTCATACTGTCATACTGCTGCCGCAGGACATCTTTGTCCCCGTACATCAGATACATGTTCCAGGGGATGATGACAGCGGCATCCGCCCATGCAGCCGCAGAGTGCGGGCTCTGGCTTAAGAGCCAGTTTCCTTCCTCCCTGCCCTCCTCGATATTCGGGATGACGTGCGGCACGCCGCCGTCTTTTCGCTGATCTTTCGCCAGATCCCGGAGCCATTTGGTAAAGAACGTATCCGTATCCATCAGATAGGAAGCGGTCCTGCTGAAGATCTGGGCGTCCGCTGTCCATCCCAGTCTCTCATCTCTCTGCGGGCAGTCCGTGGGGACGTCCAGGAAGTTGCCTTTCATTCCCCAGAGGATGTTGTGATGGAGCTGGTTCAGGAGCGGATCCGACGTCTGGATATCACCGGTACGTTCCATCTCCGAATGCAGTGTGTATGCTGTAAAATCCTCTTTCTCAGGTTTCCCCGGGAAGGAGATGATCTTTGCATAACGGAATCCCATATAGGTAAATCTGGGATACCAGGTCACTTCCTTCTCCTCTGCAAAGATATACTTCATCGTCGTCTTTGCATGGCGCAGGTTATCGAAATAGACATTTCCGTCATGGTCCAGAACTTCAAAACACCTGAGTTCGATCACATCGCCCGGTTTTCCCTTTGCGGTCACATGGATGCGCCCGGTCATGTTCTGTCCGAAATCAATGACCGTCTCTCCCTTCGGTGTAGTGAAGATCCGCTCCGCCGGCATCCGGTCTGTCATCCTCACCCGCGCTCCTGCCTGGGCGTGAAGGACTGCCTTGTCAAACGGTACTTCTTTCACGGAGTGCCAGTTTCCTTCCGGTGTTTCCGCTTCCGCCCATCCGGGAATCTCCAGCCGGGCATCGTATGTCTCTCCGTCATAGATCTCTGAGAATACTACCGGGGAATCACACCCGCTCCAGTCTCCGCCTGTGCATACCGTTTCCTCGCTGCCATCCTCATACCGGATCACAAGCTGCATGGCGAATGCGGTCTGATCCCCATAATTATTTCTCGCCTTTGTCAGCCCCATAACGCCTTTGTACCATCCGGCGGCAAGCATTGCGCCCGCTGCGTTTTCCCCCTCATGGAGAAGCCCGGTCACATCATAGGTCTGATACAGCAGGTTCTTCCTGTAGGAGGTCCAGCCCGGCGTCATCTCGTCCTCTCCCACTTTCTCTCCGTTCAGGAAGAAATTGTAAAGTCCCAGTGCCGTCGTATAAGCATAGGCTTCTCTCACCATGCCCTTTACCCGGAATGTTCCGCGTACATAAGTCCCTTTCGAGCATTCTTTATAAGTATCATCGTTCTCTGCTGATACAAAGGGCGCCTTCCACTCTCCCTCATCCAGATCCGTGATAAAGCAGGATGGTCCGCTCCATGCACTGGTCTCTGTCCCGTCACTGATCTGGACCCGGGCATAATACTTTTCAGCTCCCCGCAGAAAATCTCCTTCCGGACGTACAGAAGCCGACTCCCTGCTCTCGACAGCCCCGCTGTCATACAGCACATTTTCAAAAGCTCTGTCACCTGCGATCTGCAGACGGTATGACTTCTGCACCACGTTTCTCCTGTCACTTGCGATCTCCCATCCGAACTGAGGCATCCCCGATACTCCTGCCGGGTCTGTCTGATGGTCGATCTTCATTCTCCTTACTTCAAGCATGTTTCTCCTCCTCTCTCTCTGCAGCACTGCCTGCTTCCGTCAGGCGCACAGCCATATACTCTCTGCCGGGCAGTTCCACCCGGAATCTTCCTTTCGCTGTTCCTCTGTCCTCGATAGTCATATTCCATGTGTCGATCACCTCCACACGGAATTCCGTCGTATCGTCAAAATAGAATTCTTTAAACGCCGGGCAGGTAAATCCGTAATAGATCAGATACCAGCTCTTCACCGCCCTGCCCCAGTCTTTCTCAGGCACGCCGCACACGCAGTCCCACTTCAGGTCATAAGGCGCGATCCCGTGTCCCGGCACTTCAGAGATGATATCATACAGAAAGCCGAACCGCTTCCAGCTCTCCCCCCGGAGTTTTCCCCCGTGGGACCACCATAGTTCATCCTCCGGATTGAGCAGTGTCTCGCCATGTCCTGCGTATCCGCCTCTTACGAACGCCTCCCAGAATCTCCTCAACAGCTCCCTTCCGCTGATATTGCCCCAGCCAAACTGGAGGTTTCCCTCATAGCAGATCTCATCCAGGACCACAGGTTTTTTGTAGATCTCCCTCCACTGGGTGACATTTTCCGCACTCAGGTACGGATCCTGTCTCTGGATGCTGCAGTGGGTGATCCATGGTCTCTTATAATCGTAAAATCCATGACAGTTGTGGATGGAGCGGAGATGCCCGTACGGATCTTCCTCACAGATGATCTTCGCATATCTCTCCCAGTCCTCCAGCGTCTTGTGCTCCATCAGATCGTATTCATTTGCCAGAGACCACCACACATTCCGGTATGCCGAAAATCTCGCCAGGACATATCTCCAGTACAGGTCGTCCTCTTCCTTTGTCATGCAGGAGAATCCCCAGCGGTCATAGGGATGCATCACGATGATGTCCGCCTCGATACCCAGATCCATCAGTCTCTGTATACAGGTCTCGATATGCCGGAAATGCTCCGGGTTAAATCTCGTGAGATCCCAGTTGTTCCCCTCGGAATTTTCATCATATTCATTGAAGTTGTCCACGTTCAGGACACTGCAGTCCATGGGCGTTCCCTCATATGGGAAACTCCTCGGATCTGTCAGATTGTATGCGTAGTGTTTCGGGAACACACAGAATCGGATCTTGTTGAACCGGGCAGCCTGAAGGTTCTTCAGTGTCTCCCGGATCCTCTCGTCTGACTGGAGTTCCCACACATAGCAGGTGGTCCCCACAGAATAGTAGGGGGTCCCGTCCTCATAGGCAAAATGGTATGTCCCCGCCACTCTCACAGGACCGTGGTTCCCTTCTCCGGGCGGAAGTACTTCAAACGTCCCGCTCTCCTCTGCCCCGAAGCTCGTCTCGACCCGGAACCTGTATGTCCCTTCAAAAGAAGGCATGAACCGGAGCCGGTAACACCCTTCCCCGTCATAGAATCCGCTGACTGACTTTTCCTCACTCTTCCCGTAAAATCTTCCTTTTATCCACTGTTCTGTAAAGGGATTTCCACATTCCGGTCCCTGGATGCATATCTCCCAGATCCCCCACCGCTCTGTCGAAGGGCTGTATGTTATCTTGTCTCGTCCCATCACTCTTCTCCTTTCACCGCCTTTTTCACCGCTGTCCACTGCCCGGCAAATGGTGCTGCGTGCCGGGTTTACTGTGCAGATAAAGCGGATCTTACCGACCCGCTTTTGCTGTCTGTCCTGATACAGGTCCTGTCATCCCCTGTCTTCAAGCACTCTGAAATATTTAAAATCTGCGTGATCACTCTGATCCGCCATATCGTGGCAGTATACTCCGAAGTGGGCTCCCGTAAATCCCACACAGTGTTCATCTGTCAGGATCTCTGTATCCGCCTCTGCCACTTTGATATAAGTCTGTCCGTCCCGTGACCAGGAGAACACCGCCTGCTCCCCGCTCTTGTCTGTCTCGATCCGCAGGTGGAGCATCCTGCCCTGTCCGTATCTCTCAGATCCGTCAGGAGTCTCTTCCCAGGATGCATCGGGAACCTCTTTCCATGTCCCGTCCGCCTCTCCGTCTCCGGAGAGCGGCTGTTCCGCGAGCACTTCCACCGCCCCGGACCTGCACCGCAGGAACCGGAGCACATCACTGCCGTTCCCGTCTTTTGTCAGGATCAGGAGGTAAAAGTTGTGCGTATCATAAAAGTATGCCGCGCCTGCCCCCTGCTGCTCTGACCGGGGCGAAAACTCCATGCCGCACTCCATGCAGCTCTTCCTGCAGGACTGCTTCCTCGCCAGAAGACTGGTCCGGAAGCAGGATGTGAGGAATTCATGCCCGTACAGCCTAAGCCACCCTTTCCGCGCCGTCAGTGAGAGCACTTTCTCCGGCGGGACCCGCAAGGTGGAAAAGGACGGATCCAGGACCGGCCTGTCAAATTCTTCCTCAAAGCTGCCTGTTCTGTCAGCATATTTCTCCGCTGAAGGTTCTTCTCCAGTTCCTTTGTCTGCTCCCTCAGTTCCATCTTTCCATGATCCGGCAGGCCCCCCTGTAGTCAGCCCGTCGCAGTCTCCGTATCCGACAGGTGCCTCTGTGGTCATCCTCCCGTACCTTCCTCCGGCGCTCAGTCTCAGCCAGCCGTCTTCGTTCCAGAATACTTTCTGAACGGCTGTCTCTCTCCCGAGCACGCACACGCCTCTCTCGTCCGGTCTTGCGCACAGATGGAAGAGATACCACTCTCCGCTCTGTGTCTGCACCAGATCCGCATGACCGCATTTCTGGAGGGCGTTCCGGTCCTCACGGTTGGAAGTCAGGATCGGATTGCCCGGATCCTCCTCATAGCCGCCCCACAGATCCCGTGACCGGCACAGGACCTCGCAGTGTTCATAAGAAGTCCCGCCCTCCGCCATCATCAGATAATACCACTCTCCGATGTGGTAGATATGGGGACCTTCCGTAAAGCCCCGCCCGGTCCCGGCGCATACATTTTTTGCCGGACCGGTCAGCTTCTTCGTCTCTTTGTCAAACTCCTGCACCCGGATCCCTTTGAACCCGTTGATCATGTTGACAAGGTAGGAGCGCCCGTCCGTGTCATGAAACAGGGACGGGTCAAAACCGGCACTGTTCAAGTATACCGGTTCTGACCATTCTCCCATTATATCATATGTCCACACGATGTAATTGTGCGTATTAAAGTAATCTGCAGTCCCCCTGGTCTTCACATCTGTGAACACCAGCCAGAACCGCTCACCGTCCCAGGAAAGGTCCGGCGCCCACACTCCGCAGGAATCCGGGTTCCCTTCCATATGGAGCTGGCTCTCCCGCACAAGCGGCGAGGGGAGCTGCTCATAATGCTCCAGATCTTTTGTCCGGTAGATCCTCACTCCGGGGAACCACTCGAAGGTGGATGTGGCCACATAATATGTGTCTCCCACCCGGACTACGCTGGGATCCGGGCTGAATCCCCGGAGAACCGGATTCTGGATCATTCTCATCCCATGGTCCCTCTCCACTGTGCCATCGGCTCCTTCCCGTCCAGCTCGTCCCTCATGTTGAGCGCAAGGATATTCCAGTTGATAAAGCCGCCGTTCATGATCGGTTCTCCTGTGAACGGATCGTAATATTCATGCAGGCTTCCCGTCTTTTCCAGGTCTGTCCCGAGAAGCTTCACTGTCCTCTCATACATCACTTCCGCTTCTTTCCAATAACCGTAGTTCATCAGTCCCCGGAAGACAACGTAGTTGGCGATCAGCCAGATCGGTCCCAGCCAGTTGGACGGATTGTTCGTCACAGAAAGGTCGAACATCTTCTCGTCCTTTGCCAGCGTGGTGAGCCCGTAGTCGGAATTGAACGTAGCGTCGTCAAAAATGTGTCTTACCATCTCTGCCGCCTGTTCTTCTGTAGCGATCTTTGCATACATGGGGATGAATCCGGACCACACTCTCACCTTGATCGGCAGGGAATTCCAGAACACTCCCAGCCCCTGGTGGAACCAGTCAAATTTTCGCGTCTTTATATCAATGTCCGCCGAGTAGAAGAACTTATCTCTGGGATCCCAGCACTCTTTCTGGATCGCCGCCACGAGTTTCTCCCTTTTCTCTCTGTAATACTGTGCACGGTCTTCTTTTCCGAACACGGTACATATCTTCTCCATGGCTTCCAGCTCCACACACATGAAGCTGTTCAGATATATGTTTGCTGTGGAGAACTTCGGTCGTCCGAATGTCGCCGGGTCGTTGTCCATCCCGATCATGATGTCGTCACACCAGACATAAAGTCCGCAGTGTCCAAAATAGTAGTTCCGGTCATAACATTCAAAATATCTCTCCAGATTGTCAAGATATTTCTCACACCATGAGTAATCGTCGATGTAGCTGCTGATCAGCACGATCTGGCTGCACAGGAAGGGCTTGTGCATGTTCATGAGCACGCCTTCCTTATGCTTCATGTTCAGATAAGGTTCCGGCCAGTCCGCGACTTCGATCATCATGGGGATGTATCCGTCCTCCAGCTGATGATCCATAAAGTTGTGGATATTCCCCTTTGCGTGTTCCACGAGGCGCTCCTTTACAGAAGCGTCCCCGTAGCGGTCCGCAAGGTTCAGGAAACCGTACACCGACCAGTAAGTATCCCAGTCCCACACATTTCCGTCATACACAGAGCCCGGATCGATAAAAGGATAGCGGATAAAGCTCCTCGGCTGTTTCAGCACATCCTCGGTGTGGTCCATCACAAATTTCTGCAGATGATCTGCGTAGCTGGTGCATTTCTCTCTGTCCATATCTTATCCTTTCACTGCGCCGGCAGTCATACCTTCCATTACCTTCTTGTTCAGTCCCATGTATACCAGGAGCATCGGGAAGACACTCATAGATACGGAAGCGAAGATCGCGCCCCAGTTCTTGTTCCCGAACTCGTCTGAGAAGTAAAGGAGTCCGGTCTGTACGGTCTTCAGCGAGGAATCGCTGATAAATGTCATGGAGAAGAGCAGGTCGTTCCACTTGAAGAAGAACTGGAGTACGAGTACTGTCACGATCGCGTTCTTCATCAGCGGCACAACGATATGCCACATCATCTTATAGATACCGCAGCCGTCGATCACCGCTGCTTCCATGATATCGTCCGGGAATGACCTTAAGTATCCCTGTACCAGATAGATCGACAGCGAGAGACCGAATGCGATATATGTAATGATCAGACTGGTCCTTGTGTTGAGCAGCCCTCCTCTGTTGTACATCTGGAACAGCGGGATCAGGCAGGTCGCTACCGGGATCATGATCCCGAGTGAGAAGATCTTCGCCACAGTGTCCCTCATCTTCCACTGCATCTTTGTCACTGCAAATCCTACCGTCGTGGCAAAGATCACGATAAACAGAAGCGCGACCACTGTACAGATCAAACTGTTCATGAAATAGGTGGACATGTTTCCTCTTGTCCATGCATCCACATAGTTCTGAAAATAGAACCCTTCATTCAGTGCGTAAGCAGGGTTGTCACTCCACTCATGCTGCTGTTTCAGAGAAGCCGTGAGCATCCAGAAGAGCGGGTAAACTTCTACGACACAGATAAGAAATATGATCAGGCCTTTTATTCCGGATTTTACTTTTTTCATTCTGATCGCCCTCCTAATACTTTTCTTTTACGTCGAATCTGTTGATCAGCATAGATCCTGCGATACAGATCAGGAAGATCACGATAGCGATGACACTTCCGTATCCGACGTTATTGTAGGTAAATGATACATCATACATGTACATGGACAGTGACTTGGTCGCCGATCCCGGACCTCCTCCTGTCAGAGCCAGGGATGACTCGAACATCTTCACAGTTCCGGAGAAGCTGAATACAAGGCAGGTGATGACCATCGGCCTTAAAAGCGGAAGCAGGATATGACGGAACAGGCTGAAGCTTCCCGCGCCGTCGATGCGCGCTGCCTCCAGGATATCGTCCGGGATGTCCAGGAGCGCTCCGTAGAAGATGACCGAATAGAATCCCATCGCCACCCAGACGTCCATCACGCACAGAGCCCAGAGCGCCGTGCTCTCCTGTCCGATCCATGCCTGGACCAGGTTGTCCAGTCCGACTGCGCTCAGCAGAGAGTTCAGCAGACCGTAGTTCGGCTGGATCTCATAGATCTTTGCAAACAGCTGTCCGACTGCAACTGTCGGGAGGACCACCGGAAAAAATACCAGTGTACGCACGATCGTCTTGCAGCGGTTCAGCCAGAACTTGAACATCAGAGCCAGGAGCAGTCCGAGGCCCACCTGTCCAACTGTAACGGCAAGCACGTATTTTACGTTTACGAGCAGCGAATTCAGAAAGTTCTTGTCGCTGAAGAGTTTCACATAGTTGTCAAATCCTGTAAATTCCCACTGGAGTCCCGGGCTGCCGCTGTAGAGCGAATAGTACAGCGACCAGACCACCGGAACAAGGACCAGGATGGCATAAAGGATGAGCGCCGGAAGTACGAACAGCGTGATCGCTTTTTTATTTCCTAATACTTTATTCATATCATTTTGTCCTTTCTTCTGTTTCATGTGGACCTGACCCTTCTGCAAAGGGGACAGACTCTTTTGCAAAGGGGTCCGGTCCGATAAAAAGGAGAAGTGCCCGGGATCCGAATGGCTTCTCCGAACACTTCTCCTGCATAAAGTCAGATGTTTTAGTTGCTCATGTCATAAGCATCCTGGATCGACTGCATGTATTCCTGTCCTGTCATATCACCGTTGAGCAGCGGCTGAACGTTCTCCTGTGCGATGCTGGAGACTTCTGCGTTCATCTTAGCTTCCCACCATGCAAATCCTTCTGTAGATTTCGCGATCTCGTCAAGGACAAGCTGTGTGTACGGATCCATATCCTCTGTAGAAGTTGTATAAGTATATCCTTTTACAGTTCCCAGTTCTTCCATTGCAACATTACCCATATTCTGGATGAAATATTTCATGAACCATGCGGTTCCCTCGTTCATCTTGTCTTTGCTCATAGCAAGGATGTTTCCACAGTTCATGGAGTATGATGTGGAGGAGCTGATGGACTCATCCTCTACCGGGATGTTAAAGAATCCGATTCCGTCCTCGCCTGCTGTGTTCTGTGTCGGGTCTGTCAGATTCTGTGTGAACCAGGATCCTGTATAGAAGATCGCTGCCTGTCCGTTCATCAGCATGGACTGAGCTGTACTTGCATCAACTGTCGTCACACCTTCGCCAAAATATCCTTTTTCAGCCCATGAAGCAAGTTTGTCAGCTGCCACTACCAGACCTTCGTCTGTATACTGGATCTCTCCGTTAGCAGCTTTTGTCATAACATCATTGCCCATTGTCCTTACAGCGTATGCGTTGATCAGACGTGTTGCGAGCCATTTGTCAGATCCGCCTGTAGACATCGGCTGGATCCCTGCCGCATCCAGTTTTTCAAGAACCGCATCGAACTCATCCCATGTGGTCGGCACTTCAACGCCGGCCTGCTCGAACAGGTCTTTGTTGTACCAGAAACCTTCCACGTTCAGTCCAAGCGGAAGATCGTAGAGATCTTCTGTGCCGGAAAGGTCTTTCATGATGGAAACAGCACTTTCGCTTAAGTAATCCCATGTATCTGTCGCGTCAAGAAGCTCTGAAACGTTCAGGACTTTGTCCGCATCGATCAGAGTCGTCAGCGGAGCTCCCGCCTCATATGCGAAGAGGTCCGGCAGGTCGTTTGAGGAAGAAAGCGTTGCGATCTTCTGTGTCAGGTCGTCTGCTGAAACATATTCATATTCCCACTCAAAGTTCGGGTTCACATTGTCTTTGTAATCCTGGCAGATCTTGTTGATCAGGATACCGTTGTCATTGTCCTCTGCCCAGATGGAAAGGATCTTGATGCTCGTATCAAGCTGCGGGTCCTCTCCGCTGTAGTCTGCATCCTGCCAGGCAGTAGCGTTTTCATCTGTCGTCTCTCCTGATGAAGAAGATCCGCTCCCGCACCCTGCAAGGAGTGATGCTGTCATCATTACACATAACATCGATGCGATTATTCTTTTTTTCATCGGTTTTCCTCCCTAATGCTTTTCTTTCATTTGCTCTTGTGTGATTTTCCCGGGAATCACTTCTTGCTTACATCTTAAACATCCTACGTTTAATTTTCCAGTGTGGAATTTTTTATATTTTGTTCAGTTTTTTATCATGTCATCACAAAAAACCTGACCTTTTATGCATGTTTTACAATTTTCTACCGGGAAGTTTATCTAAAATTACTGTATTTACAAATCTTTGTCAATATGTAATGATAGATTATATTTTAAACATCCTACGTAGTATGTAGTTTGTTTTCAGGTTTCTGCCTCTTTCTTCTATTAAAGAAAATGCAGATCCCTGATCCACAAAACAGAATCTCATTATCACAGGAGGAAAACTACCATGAAAATCGGATTAGTTTACACCAGCACCACCCCCGAACTGATCGAACTCGTTAATAAGGAAGTGCGTGCCCAGCTCGGCAGCGATGCAGAACTTCTTCATTATGAGGATCCCTCGATCCTCTCTGAGATCCGCGAACACGGATATGTGACCACCGCCCCTGCGGCAAGGCTGATCTCCATGTTCATGCAGGCTGCACAGGACGGCGCAGACGCGGTCCTCAACATCTGCTCTTCCGTAGGCGAAGTCGCAGACTGCGCACAGGATGCTGCCCGCTACATCGGCGTTCCGATTGTCCGCATCGACGAGGAGATGTGCCGCGATGCCGTGCGCCGCGGAAAACGGATCGGCGTGATGGCTACGCTGCCCACCACACTGGAACCCACCAAAAACACAGTAAAGCGCGTCGCTCGTGAGATGAACCGCGAGATCACGATCGTTGACAGCCTTGTAGACGGCGCTTTCGGCCTGGATCAGGACCAGTTCCGCGCCCTTCTTTTAAATAATGCAGAACAGATCAAAGATCAGATCGACATCCTCCTTCTCTGCCAGGGTTCCATGGCATACTGTGAGGAATATCTGGAAGAGAAGATCGGCGTTCCCGTTGTCTCCAGCCCGAGATACGGCGCGGCTGCCCTCAAAGATGCACTGAAAGCAAAGGGGGTGCTCTGATGCTGACCGACACACACAACTCGCCTTACGCAAAAGTCTCTCCGCTCCCCTGCGGTTCTGCCCGCTGGACAAAGGGCTTCTGGGCGGACGCAGAGGAATCCAACACAAAAAATACGGTTCCCCATCTCCAGCAGATGTTCGAGGCAAAGGACATCAGCCATGTCCTTGAAAATTTCCGTATCTGCGCGGGAGAAGCGGAAGGCTCCTTCGACGGGACCGTATTCGGTGACGGAGACTTCTATAAATGGATGGAGTCCGCTGTATACAGCGCATCCTCAAGCGGTGACCAGACGCTCCTGGACAAGCTGGACGAGTACATCGACCTGATCGGACGCGCCCAGTTAGACGACGGCTACATCTCTACAAAACAGATCATCGGCGAGCGGGAAAACAACGGCATCTCCCGCCTGGGAGATATCAACGACTTCGAGGTTTATAATTTCGGGCACATGTTCACCGCGGCATGCCTTCACAAACGTCTCACCGGGAAGGATAATTTCCTGGACATCGCCAAAAAGGCAGCCGGATATCTGGATAACCTGTATCAGGAGAGCGCCCGCACCGGCAACGTCCAGACTGCCGTATGCCCATCCCACTACATGGGGCTTATGGAAATGTACCGCACCACAGGGGAAAAGAAATACCTCGACCTGGCACAGCTCGCGATCCGTCTCCGCGATTCAGTAAAAGACGGGCTGGACGACAACCAGGACCGTATCCCGGTGAAAGAACACCGGAAGATCATCGGACACGCCGTGCGCGCCAACTATCTGTACGCGGGCATCGCGGATCTCTGCCTTGAGACAGGGGATGAGGAATATCTCAAAGTCCTCCACAGTGTCTGGGACAACCTGATCCATCAGAAGATCTATATCACAGGCGGATGCGGGGCGCTCTATAACGGTGCCTCACCCTACGGACAGTTTTTCGTCCACCAGCTTGTCCACCAGGCATACGGTTATGACTATCAGCTCCCCAACATCACGGCGTACAACGAGACCTGCGCCTCTGTGGGATCTGTCCTCTGGGCATACCGCATGTTCCAGCTGGAGCCCAAAGCAGAATACTTTGACCTGATCGAGCGCACCATGCTTAACGTCAACCTGGCTGCTGTCAGCCTGGACGGGAAAAAGTACTTCTATGAAAACATGCTGCGCCGCGCCAAAGAACTGCCCTATGAACTGATCTGGCCGCTGACCAGGAGCGAATATATCCTGAGTTACTGCTGCCCGCCCAACCTGGCCCGCACCATTGCGGAATCCAGCGAATACGCTTATACTGTATCTAAAGATGCGCTCTGGACCGGCATGTACGGGGCAAACACAGCGTCCGTGCAGCTTCCCTGCGGGACTTCCTTCAACGTAGAGCAGGAAACGGCCTACCCGTATGACGGGACGATCCGTTTCACTTTCTCCGACATCCGCGGCGGCGATTTCCAGCTCAGGCTCCGTATCCCCGGATGGGCAGAAAAAGGACATATCCTCTGCGGAGACACGAAACTTGAACTCACAAAAGAACACGCAGGCTCTTATCAGACTGTCACCGTCTCCGGTGACCATGCCGTTGTGGAACTGTACCTTGACATGCCGTCCCGGTACACGGTCTCCCATGCACTGGTGGAGGAGAACACCTGCCAGGCAGCCGTAGAGCGCGGACCGCTTGTATACTGCATAGAGAACCCGGACAGCAGCCTGGACACCCTGAACGACATCCTGCTGAACCCCGCCGAGTCATTCACTCCCGTGCCGATGCAGATCGAGGGCAGGGATATGATGGCCCTGGAAGGAAATGCATGGGCTGTACGCCATGAAGAGTGCTACGATCCGGACGCTCTGTATCAGACGCTTTCCTATAAAGGGCTTGCGCCGACAAAGATCCGGATGATCCCTTATTTTGCATGGGACAACCGTGGATTCGGTGAGATGAAGATCTGGCTGCCGGTCGCTCTGAGGTAGAACAGTATTCTATAATGAAGGCGTCAAAAGGCATTTTGCGAGTCCCAAAGTCATGCCTGCCTGCGCAAGCACAGTCTGCATGACCTTTTGACGCTTGTATCATTTTATTCAATAAAGGAGAGAACAGCATGGCAGAAAAAAGCAACGTATTTTCTCAGCCCCTGGCAACAGAGAATGTAGTGGACAGGATCGTAAAACAGATCACGGACAAGATCATCTCCGGGGATCTGAAACCCGGAGACAAACTCCCGACTGAGCCGGAACTTTGTCAGGCTTTCCAGGTAGGACGCAATTCTGTCCGGGAGGCCATCAAGATCCTGTGCGCCTACGGCATCGTTTACATCAAACGCGCGGAAGGCACCTTCATCAACGACAGATATTCCCAGAAGATGCTCGATCCGATGCTCTACGGTATCCTCCTCCAAGGCAGCTTTTCCGAAGATGTGGTCCTTCTCCGCAAGGTCCTGGACATCGGCATCCTCCATTCTGTCATGTACACTGTGACCGAAGACCAGCTCCAGTCCTTATCGGATCTTCTCGAACACCTGAGGACTCTGGTCTTCGCTCCCCGGCCTGATATGGACGCCATCTTCGACGCTGACGTCCAATTTCATATGGAGATCACCCGGTTCACCGGAAATGAAATGCTCTACAGCATCTATTCCTATGTGGACCGTATCACACGTCCTTCCAGGGACCATGCACTTCAGATGATCCTGGATCAGGACGAAAAGAATACATTTATCGACCTTCATGAAAAGATCATCACTCTGATCAGAGAAAAACAGTTTGATGAGATCGAAACTACTTTGACAAACCATTACCAGTTCTGGAACCAGGTCATCTGATCTGTTCCGGAGAAAGGATGAACCATGGAAATTCAGCCACTTAATATCCTCGACTCTTTCGCCCCCGCGGATGACATTACTGCTTCCCGGCTACTTGCGGAGGAGCTCGCGGATCTTAACAGAAAGATCGTCGTACTGGACGATGACCCGACAGGGATCCAGACCGTCCACGGCATCTATGTGTATACAGACTGGAGTCCGGAGACACTGAAGGAAGCATTTTCAGACCCTTCCCCCATGTTCTTCATACTGACGAACTCCCGCAGCCTGTCCCAGGCAGATACAACACGGATCCACCGCGAGATCGCAGAAAATGTATACAAAGCCTCACAGGAGACCGGAAAAGAATTTCTCCTCCTCTCCCGCGGCGACAGTACCTTAAGAGGGCATTATCCTCTGGAGCCGGAAGTGTTAAAAGCGACACTGGAAGGACTTGTTCCCTATTCCTTTGACGCAGAGATATTCTGCCCCTTCTTCCCGGAAGGCGGACGGTTCACCGTGAACAATATCCATTATGTCCGTGAAGGAGATCTGCTGGTCCCTGCCGGTGAGACAGAATTCGCAAAAGATAAGACCTTCTCCTTTTCTTCCTCCGACCTGACAGCATATATCGAGGAAAAGACCGGAGGCGCTCACAAAAAAGAGGACTGCATCTGTATCTCCATCGAAGAACTCCGCGCCATGGATATCGACGGGATCACCCGGAAACTCACTGAGGCGGAGCATTTCGCACGGATCATCGTAAACGCGGTCTGCTACACCGACCTGAAAGTCTTCGCGGCAGCCTGGGCCCGCGCCATGAAAGCAGGGCACCATTACCTTGCACGCTGCGCGGCGGCCCTCCCCAAGGTGATCGGAGGCATCTCCGACAAACCGCTCCTTACGAGGCAGGACCTCCGCCCCGACGGATCCCGCAGCGGCGGGCTTATCATCATCGGATCCCATGTCAAAAAGACAACGCAGCAGTTCCGGGAACTGATGGACGCCCATCTCCCGCTGGAGCCTCTCGAATTCCGTGTGAACACTTATTTTGAGGATGGAGGTCTCGAGGAAGAGACAAAGCGCATCCTCGCAGAGACAGAGAAACTCATCTCCTCCGGCACCACGGTCCTGATCTACACCAGCCGTGAACTTCTTGCGCCGGAAGGGTTCAGCGAAGAAGAACTCCTTTCCCTTTCCGTCCGGATCTCGGAGGCGCTGACATCTATCGTCTCCCTGCTGCCGGTGAGGCCATCCTTTATCCTCGCCAAGGGCGGGATCACATCCAGCGATGTGGGAACGATCGGGCTCCACGTCAAAAAAGCGCTTGTACTCGGTCAGGTAAAAGCCGGTATCCCCGTGTGGCTCACCGGCGGGGAGAGTACGTTTCCCGGAATGCCTTATATCATCTTCCCCGGAAATGTAGGCGCACCGGAAACATTAAGAGAGATCGCAGAAGAACTGATCCGATAGGACAGGGACTGTTTTCTTTGAAATGCAGTCTCCCATGGCTTATAATTTCCGTTTTATCCGGATCATCATGTTTACATATACAGGAGGTTTTATAATGGATAAGAAAAAAGTGATCATCTCGCTGGCGCCCGTTGAAGCCGGCACGCCCGTGGATGCAGACACTCTGGCAGAAGACGTCGCAAAAAGTGTGGAACTTGGCGCCGCAATGTGCCATCTCCACTGCCGCCGCCCTGAAGGCTCCCTAACACCGGACATTTCCTATATGTCCGAATGTTTTGATAAGATCCTCGCGAAAACAGATGTAGTCGTACAGGCTTCCACAGGAGGCGTATCCGACCTCACCATCGAGGAGCGCTGCTTCCCCCTGGACTACAAGCCCACCGAGAGCGCTTCCCTGAACGGCGGCACAACCAACCTGGGCGAGGCAGTCTACATCAATTCCTTTGATGACATCCGCTACTGCGCGCAGCAGGTATACGACCGGGGTATCATCCCGGAGATCGAAGTTTTTGATATTGGCATGATCCACAATATCATGTCCACCACCACAGAAGTACCTTACCGTAATCCGATCCTCTTTAACCTGGTGTTCGGACACAAAGGCGGGATGCAGCCGACCATCGAAAGTCTCGCAGCCTTCCGTTCCTTTGTCCCGGAAGGCACAAAATGGGGCGTCACCCACTTCGGGCGCGACAACTGGAACTTCCTGGCGGCCGCCATCGCGATGGGCGCTTCCATCGTCCGCATCGGTTTCGAGGACAGCCACTACTTAAGCCCGCAGGAGAACGCGCAGTATAATCATCAGCTTGTGGAGAAACTTGCCGCGCTGATCCGTGCCATGGATTTTGAGACTGCGACGCCGGAGGAGGCACGGGAGATCATGGGGATTCCCAGATAAAACACTTCATTAAAAAAACAGGAGGCTGTGTTCCTCCTGTTTTTTTACTCTTTTACTATTACTTCGTCAGCTGGTCTCTCGCCTGCTCTATCTCCTGGTCCGTCGCCTCTGTACATTTCCTGATAACTGAAGCAGACATACCTTCTTTTATCATCCTCGTGATAATAATAAGTTTTTCCTGACTTCTTCCAGCTTTCTCCCCATCCGCATAAATATCATCCAATGCCTTACACATATCGATCTGCTCCTCCTCTCCGTGCTCCACAATTTCTTTTAATTTCTTCTCCGAATGCAGAAACGCGCCCAGTGCCTGATACGTCTCCACATCGACCTGCCCGAAATAGTCCCTGTTCTCCTGCATATATCTCTGCAGTTTTTCTTTTTCTTCCCTGTATTTTAACATGCCGAACACCTGTTGTAAATCTGTATGAAACCGGGTTATATCGTCAATATTTCCTGCATCGATCAGATTGATCTTATAGTTTGGTATAAAACTTTCCACCGCTGTTTTCTCTTTTGCAGGCAGCTTGTCAAGACCAAACATATCATAAAGATCTGCTGCCCCGTCCCATTTTTTTACATCATAGTAAAAAACCAGGGTGATCACCGGAGAAATCCTGTCATCCTTTCTAAAACGCGACAGATATTCTTCTGCACTGAGCCGCTGCAGTCCCTTATATCCAGCTTCTTTTGCACTATCTTCTGCACTCTGGTCCTGAACTTTTCCTGATCTGCGTCTCCTCCAGAGTCCTCTGATCTGATCCATATACGAAAGGCTGTCCTGCAGCATGTTCCTTACTGGCATCGCATAGTGTTTTTTATCCTGTATTTCACACGCTAGCACCACAAGAAAGATGTCCCGATTCCACAATTTCACCAGATCTCGAAAACGCTGGACTCCGCGTTCCTTCTGTTCTTTGTCTGTGATGATGATATCCGTCTCACGGTCCATATCCTCCAGTTCTTCCGGAAGTATGATCTGTTTACCTCCGAATATAGTCCCATTGAACAGATCCGCGAACCTTTCTCTGTCGCCCAGCCAGTTCTTTACCGCAATGTCTGCTCTTCCCATAGGCAGCTCCTCCTTTGTGATCCACTATTCTTTAAACTTCTTCATCAAAATTTGGTATCTCCGGCTGAAACGCCATGAAAATCGAGATATGCGCCATCTGCTTACGACAGCTTTCCTTTCCGGACTTTGAATTGATATAGAGCTCCTATTCGTCTGGGATTTTGATGTATTACTTTTTTGTAAAAACTAAATGCAATTTCTCATTTCTATTTGTAACACTAAAGCTGAACGCTTCTTTTTACAGGCCGCTCATCATACTTCAATGCTGCTCCTAGCCTGCTCTATCTCCTGGTCCGTCGCCTCTGTACAGGTCTTAATGACCGAAACCGGCATCCCTTCCTTTATCATCTTTGTAATGATAGAAAGTTTTTCTTTTATCCTTCCCGCATTTTCTCCCCTTTTCTCTCCATCTTTTACCCCATCCGCATAAATATCATCCAATGCCTTACACATATCGATCTGTTCCTCCTTCTCGGGATCCACAATCTCTTTTAATCTATTTTCTGAGTGCAGGAACGCTCCCAGTGCCTGATATGTCTCCACATCGACCTGCCCGAAATAGTCCCTGTTCTCCTGCATATATCTCTGCAGTTTTTCTTTCTCTCCTCTGTATTTTAACATGCCGAACACCTGTTGTAAATCTGTATGAAACCGGCTGACATCCTCTACATTGCCCGCATCCAGCAGGTTTATCTTATAATCTGGAAG
>DWXK01000086.1 GCA_019119205.1 Candidatus Mediterraneibacter intestinavium | reverse complement strand
TATCTTTCTCTGTGATGGCAGGAAGGCGGACCGGAACGTTCGGCACGTTCACGCCTTTCTTCTCTCCCAGTTCTCCGCCGTTGACAACCTCGCAGATGATCTCCTTTTCCTTTTTCCCGACAACTCTCAGACCGATCAGCCCGTCGTCGATCAGGATCGTAGATCCTCTGTCCACATCCTGTACAAGCCCTTCATAAGTGATGGAAACCTTCTTCTCATCTCCCACGATCTGCTCCGTAGTCAGGACGAATGTGGCGCCGGTCTCCAGCATCACTTTCTTCCCGTCTTTCAGCGCGCCTGTACGGATCTCCGGTCCTTTCGTGTCCAGAAGTATCGCAGTATTGGCGTGTTCCTCCTCCCGGAGCTGTTTGAGGAGATCCATCCTCCCTTTATGTTCTGCATGGTCGCCGTGGGAGAAATTAAACCTAGCCACATCCATTCCGTTCTGGATCAGTTTTCTCATCAAATCCCTGTTATTTGTATTCGGCCCCATTGTGCAGACTACTTTTGTTTTCTTCATTCCGTTTGTCCTCTCCTTTTTAGTCGTTTTCAAATCTTTTACGTCTCTGTTTACTTCACATGTTCATGAGTGAACAGGTGGTCCTGACAATATTCATAGTTCCCCCTGCATTTTGAGCAGAAACGGAACTCCAGGTTCGGGTCGTCCAGTTCAGTACGCCCGCAGACCGCACAGCGGTGTCTCGCTCCGCCTGCATAGGTCATATGCGGTCTTGACTGTTTCTTAAATTTTGCCTTCCGGGCCTGTTCCCTTGGCCCAAACCGGCGCATATTCCTGCCGGACAGGAAAAAAATGACAAAGTTGAGCAGGGACGCCGCGATGGCAACGCGGCTGACGATCCCTCCGGTGATAAAGTAGTACAGAGCCATCGCCGCATAGACGATCGCCATCCACTTCATCTTAATCGGCAGGACAAAGTAAAGCATCACTTCCATATCCGGATAGATCGCGGCAAACGCCAGGAAGATCGACATGGTGATATAGTTCGTGCTCACCAGACCGATCGACGACAGGGATACCTCTGCTCCGTACATGAAAAAGAAAACGCCATACAGGATAAATACGGCGATCACAGTAAACAGGATCCCTGAAAAAATATAAACATTATACCGGAACGTTCCCCATGTCCTCTCGAGCGCGGTCCCCAGTGAATAATAGAGAAGCACCAGAAAGAATAGGGAGATCAGATTTGTGGTCGGCGGGATGAGCACCCAGGAGATGATCCTCCAGACCTGTCCCCTTAAGATCAGTGCCGGTTCCAGTGTCAGCCAGCCGATCATATTCGGCATAAGATAGATGATACCGTACCCGATCACATATCCTGCAAGCAGGTACACGGTCAGATTCGGTATCGCGTAACGTCCTATTTTTCTTTCTAATTTGTCCAGCCAGTTCAAAGAAATTACTCCTCACTTTATCATTTTATTTTCTATACAATTGTACATTCAGAGATAATGTTTGTCAAACACATGTTGGCGCTTTTCCGGAGTTTAACAGGATCTTTATATAAATTACCCATATCTTCAGGAATTATTTTGTAAACACGCATAATAATAACAATTGTCTTTTTTATTATCCTGTCGTATAATGTAAGTTGCCGCGAATGCGGAAACACATTTAATAGGAAGTAACACATATAATAAATCTAAAAAAGACGATTACAAAAGATTGGGGAATGAACTATGAATTTGAATGAATTACATACTCTGGGAATCGATATCGGTTCCACCACAGTCAAGATCGCCGTGCTGGACAGCGAGAACGAGGTCCTCTTCTCGGACTACGAAAGGCACTTTGCCAACATTCAGGAGACGCTTTCCGACCTTCTGGGACGTGCCATCTACAAGCTGGGACCGATCCAGGTCTCTCCGGTCATCACCGGAAGCGGCGGTCTGTCCCTTGCAAAACACCTGGGTGTGCCTTTTGTCCAGGAAGTGATCGCAGTATCCACTGCGCTGCAGGACTATGCGCCCCAGACCGACGTTGCCATCGAGCTGGGCGGTGAGGACGCAAAGATCATCTATTTTGAAGGCGGCAATATCGAGCAGAGAATGAACGGCGTCTGTGCCGGAGGAACAGGTTCCTTCATCGACCAGATGGCGTCCCTGCTCCAGACAGACGCAGCCGGCCTGAACGAATACGCGAAGAACTATAAAGCGCTCTACTCCATCGCAGCTCGCTGCGGTGTATTCGCAAAGTCTGACATCCAGCCGCTGATCAACGACGGCGCGTCCAAGGAAGACCTTGCCGCTTCTATTTTCCAGGCGGTAGTAAACCAGACCATCAGCGGGCTTGCCTGCGGAAAACCGATCCGGGGACATGTGGCGTTCCTGGGCGGACCGCTCCATTTCCTTTCAGAGCTGCGCGCAGCTTTCGTCCGCACCCTGAAACTGGACGACGAGCACACCATCGCACCGAACCACTCTCATCTGTTCGCAGCCATCGGAAGCGCGCTGAATTCAAAGAAGGATACTGTGGTCGCGCTCCGCGAGCTTCAGAACCGGCTCGCCGGAAGGATCAAGATGGAATTCGAGGTAGAGCGTCTGGATCCTCTTTTCGCCTCAACAGCGGACTATGAGGAGTTCACCGCACGCCACGCGAAACATCAGGTCCCGGTCAAGGACCTTGCAACATATAGAGGGAAGGCTTTCCTCGGGATCGACGCCGGTTCCACCACGACCAAAGCCGCGCTGGTAGGCGAGGACGGGACCCTGCTCTACTCCTTCTATCATAACAATGAAGGGGATCCGCTGGGGACCACAATCTCCGCGATCAAGGAGATCTACAGCCAGCTTCCCGAGGGTGTGGAGATCTTACACTCCTGCTCTACCGGATATGGCGAGGCGCTGGTCAAGGCAGCGCTGATGCTGGACGAGGGCGAGGTAGAGACCATCGCCCACTACTATGCCGCTGCGTTCTTTGAGCCGGACGTAGACTGTATCCTGGATATCGGCGGACAGGATATGAAGTGTATCAAGATCAAGAACAAGACCGTGGACAGCGTACAGCTCAACGAGGCATGTTCCTCCGGCTGCGGTTCTTTCATCGAGACCTTCGCGAAGTCCCTGAACTATTCTGTGGAAGACTTTGCACATGAGGCGCTCTATGCACAGAACCCCATCGATCTGGGAACCCGCTGTACCGTGTTCATGAACTCTAAGGTAAAACAGGCGCAGAAGGAAGGCGCTTCTGTGGCGGACATCTCCGCAGGACTCGCCTACTCCGTCATCAAGAACGCCCTGTTCAAAGTCATCAAAGTATCCGATGCAGCAGAACTTGGAAACCACATCGTGGTCCAGGGCGGAACCTTCTATAATAATGCCGTCCTGAGGAGTTTTGAGAAGATAGCCGACTGCGAGGCGATCCGTCCGGATATCGCCGGAATCATGGGCGCTTTCGGAGCAGCCCTCATCGCAAGGGAGCGCTACACCGAGTGCGAGGGAACGACCATGCTCTCCATCGACGACATCCGTTCCCTGGAATACTCCACAACGATGACAAAATGCCGCGGATGTACCAACACCTGCCGTCTGACCATCAACCACTTCAGCGGCGGAAGAAAATTCATCACCGGAAACCGCTGCGAGCGGGGACTTGGCAAAGAGAAGACAAAGAATACCATGCCGAACCTGTTTGAATACAAGTTCCATCGTTACTTTGACTACACTCCTCTGGAAGAGTCGGAAGCAAAGCGCGGCGTCATCGGCATCCCGCGGGTGCTCAACATATACGAAAACTATCCGTTCTGGTTCACTTTCTTTACCAAACTGGGATTCCGGGTCGTGCTCTCTCCGGCTTCCACCCGGAAGATCTACGAGCTGGGCATCGAGTCCATCCCAAGTGAATCAGAGTGCTATCCGGCGAAACTGGCGCACGGTCATGTACAGTGGCTGATCAACGAAGGAGTGAAACATATCTTCTATCCTTCCATTCCTTACGAGCGGAATGAGTTCGAGGACGCCAACAACCACTATAACTGCCCGATCGTCACCTCCTACCCGGAGAATATCAAGAACAATATGGACCCCATCGTGGGCGGCGAAGTTGACTTTATCCACCCGTTCCTCTCCTTCCAGAGCGAGGAGACCATCTCCTACCGTCTGATCGAGGAACTCGGGAAAAAGTTCTCACTCTCAGATGAGGAGATCCGTTCCGCTGTCCATGGCGCGTGGAACGAGCTGGCGGCATGCCGCGAGGATATGCGCCGCAAAGGTGAGGAGACCGTCAAGTTCTTAAACGATACCGGAAACAGAGGTATCGTCCTTGCCGGACGCCCGTACCACATTGACCCTGAGGTCAACCACGGACTGCCGGAGATGATCACCTCCTACAATATCGCCGTTCTGACAGAGGATTCCGTCTCCCACCTCCACCAGGTGGAGCGCCCCTTAAACGTCATGGACCAGTGGATGTACCACTCCCGTCTGTATGCGGCGGCGAACTATGTAAAGACCACTGAAAACCTGGAACTGATCCAGCTCAACTCCTTCGGATGCGGCCTGGATGCGGTCACAACGGACCAGGTGGCTGAGATCCTTACGAACTCAGGAAAGATCTACACCACGCTGAAGATCGACGAAGTCAACAACCTGGGAGCGGCAAGGATCCGCGTCCGTTCCCTTCTTGCAGCGATCCGCGTCAGGGATCAGCACAAGGAGGCACGCGAGATCAAGCCTGCATCCATTGAAAAAGTACCGTTTACAAAAGAAATGCGGCAGACCCACACGATCCTCTGCCCGCAGATGTCACCGATCCACTTCGAACTTCTGGAACCGGCGTTCAAGGCAGCGGGATACAAGATCGAAGTCCTGCCTAACGACAACAAACAGGCAGTGGATATGGGACTGAAATACGTCAATAACGACGCATGCTACCCGTCGCTGATCGTGGTCGGTCAGATCATGGACGCGATCCTGTCCGGTCAGTATGACACAGACCATCTGGCAGTCATCATCAGCCAGACAGGAGGCGGATGCCGTGCTTCCAACTACATCGGCTTTATCCGCCGCGCACTGAAGAAAGCGGGATACGGACACATTCCGGTCATCTCCATCAACTTAAGCGGACTGGAGGCAAATCCGGGATTCAAGATCACACTCCCGCTTGCTGTGCGGATCGCCTATGCAGCTGTATTCGGAGATATCTTCATGAAGTGCGTCTACCGGATGCGTCCTTATGAGGCAGTACCGGGCACGACGAATGCGATCCACCGCAAATGGGTGTCTGTATGCCAGAAGTTTGTGTCCGAGGGATATCCGTCACGTAGAAAGTTCAAGAAACTCTGCCGCGATATCATCAACGATTTCGACAACATCGAGATCCTGAACATCAAGAAGCCCCGCGTCGGCGTAGTAGGCGAGATCCTCGTCAAATTCCTGCCGGCGGCAAACAACCATCTGGTGGACCTTCTCGAGGCAGAAGGAGCTGAGGCAGTCGTACCGGACCTGATCGACTTCATACAGTACTGCTTCTACAACCAGAACTTCAAGGTGTCCCACCTTGGTTTCGCTAAATCAAAGGCACTGCTGGGCAATCTGGGGATCAAAGCCGTAGAATGGCTCCGCGCCCCGGCATCCAAAGCATTTGCCGAGAGTAAGCACTTCACTCCTCCGGCTCACATCGAGGATCTGGCGAAGATGGCGTCTGAGATCGTCTCCATCGGCAATCAGACCGGTGAAGGCTGGTTCCTGACCGGAGAGATGCTGGAACTGATCCACAGCGGCGCAGGCAATATCGTCTGCACCCAGCCCTTTGCCTGCCTCCCGAACCACGTTGTCGGAAAAGGCGTTATCAAAGAGCTACGCCGTCTCCACCCAAGTTCCAACATCGTTGCCATCGACTTCGATCCGGGTGCAAGTGAGGTCAACCAGCTCAACAGGATCAAACTGATGCTCTCAACAGCATTCAAAAACCTGGAAAAAGAGCAGGCAGGATCTGAAGACGGGACATCGTCAGAGGAAGCGACAGCATAAGCTGTCCGAATAAAAGAGAAATAAAATACCGGATACAAAACGCGAAACGTCCGCTTGGACCTGCGTTTTGTATCCGGTATTTTTTATTTATTGTGCTTTTACACATCTGCTCTATATTCCAGGCTGGCAGATGTCTGTTCTGTGTTCTACACGTCTGCTGTGCATTTTACACATCTGCTCTGTAAAGGAAGAACGCTCCCCCGAACAGCCCCAGGATGATCCCTGCATAGCCGCCGGCACAGATGATCTCCGCCAGTGCTCCCACAAGATCCGCTCCCGTCACCGCGCATACCGCGCTTCCTGCCAGTACACCGATCAGCGTCCACCCGATGATCATCACAGGAAGAAAAACGGATACTGCGTGACTCCTGTCCATATACTGATTAATAAATTTCCATAAACCTCTGTACATTCTGATCCCCCATTTCATGTCCATCCGAAAAGATCCGGACTGTCATCTTTTGTTTCAGGCTGACTTTATTATAAGTTCAGAATGTAAAGGCTATGCCGGGAGCACTGCAAATTTTGTGTAAAATCTAATCCCAGTATTGTTCCGTAAACGCTTCCGCCTCCTTCGGTTCAAGCTTATATCTTTTCACCAGCTGCTCCACAGAGACCTCTTTCGATGCCCCCAGTTCACGGCATGTCTGTATCAGATTTCCATATGCAGTTTCCTGCCTTTTCTTCACCATCTCGGTCGCAAGCTGATTTGCCTTCTTCTCTGCAAGCTGCTCTGCTCTTTTCTCCGCAAGTTTCTCCGCTCTCTTCTCCGCTTTCTCATTCAGCTCGTCTTCAAACAGCTCTACCAATGCATCACACAAATACTTTGACTTCATCTCCTCAAATCTCCTCCTGTTCGCCCGCACAACAATATCCATCACTGTTCTGTAATGTGGATCTGTAAAATGCTTCTCATAACTCTCCAACAGCCTGTCGATATCTCCGTCCCCTGCTATGTGGTCTGTCAGGCTTTTCAGCCACAAGCTCTCTTCATCCGACAGAGCGTCCAGCAATATGATCTGGGTCGGGACCATATTTCCCTCCACATAGTAGATACCGGGCATTGTCTCGCTCACAGAGAAACCTCTCACCTGCTCCAGATGCCCGATCAGCCTCGCCGGATAATGGGAGCAGACAAAAGACAGCGTCAATTCTGTGATCTTCACCTCATCTGCGCTCCCTGTCAGCGCCTTGTAAAGGCTCACGTAAGCACATCCCTTGTAAAATGCATCAACAGACAGCACATCTCTCGGGCTTTTGTACTCAAAAATGTTGTATTTCCGAAATATCTTCCCTATACTTTTTCGGATGGGACCATCATCTTTCTTCTTGATCACCAACAGATCTGCCCTCACAGGCTCTGAACCCAGAGTATGTTCTTCCCGGAACTCCAGGCGCTGTGCATCTTCCTCCAGCTCGATCTTCATCCCTGCGTAAAAAGCGGGATGCCATCGCAGAGTCCTCCTCTTTTGCTTCGCCATGAAAACCTCCTTTCTCAGTTTCTGATGCAGGAAGTTTCCAGCATGTCGGAAAATCCCTGCTGATAATAAGTGGATAAAAGCATGGATTTTCCAATAGATACACACCCGTTCTTGTGCTGCTAAGATAAAATAGATGACAGCATAACTGCCGTTTTCTGAATAAAAGAAAATATGCTTTGAGATGAGTTTAGCACTTTTGTCTCAAAATTACAACCGATTTTTCCCCAGAAGGATCTCTCCCGCTTCCTCCGGCGTCGCAGCGATATAGTCAGGTCCCGCTTTCTCAAGTTCCTCCCGGCTCCCATACCCGTAGAGGACTCCCAGAGAATGGAGCCCCGCTCTCTTCGCGCCTTCGATATCATATCTGCGGTCTCCGACCATGATAACAGTACTCCTGTCTTCCACCCCGCAGGACGCGAGCACATATTCGATCACTTCCTGCTTCTCTGTCCGTCTCCCGTCCATCAGCGCCCCGCCGATAAAGTCAAAATACTCTGCGAAACCGAAATGCTCCGCGATCTGCACCGCGTACTTCTCCGGCTTGGACGTCGCCATCGCCACCGTCATCCCCGCATCCTTCAGTCTCTTCAGGAGGCCGATCACACCGTCATAGACACGGTTCTCAAAGATCCCTCTCTCACCATAATATTCACGGTAAGAAGAGACCATCTCCCCCGCTTCGTCGTCTGTGATCCCGCAGAAATCCCGGAACTGCTCTTTCAGGGGCGGACCAATAAATGTCCGAAGCTGTTCTTCCCCCGGCACTGCCATCCCGTGTTTCTCCAGCGCATACCTCACGCCTCCCATGATCCCGGGACCGGAATCCGTGATCGTACCGTCAAGATCTAAAAGTACTGTCTGATATCTCATTCTCCGTTCTCCTTCTAATAGTCATATCCAAAATGTTTACAGTTGAAAGGCTCTTCTTATCAGAACTCAGAAACTCCTGATCTGATCGTCATCCTCGCTCTCCGTCTTGATCACCTTCCGGATCACAACATAGTATCCATAGTCATTGTTCACCTTCACATACACCCGGTCTCCTTCCTTGTGTCCGAGCAGCGCTTTCCCTATCGGGGACTCGATACTGACCAGCCCGTTCAGGGAACTCCCCCGCACAGAGGTCACGATCCGGTAAGTCTCCACCTCATCGTCATCCTCGCAGTATATCTCAACCGTATTGTTCAGCCCGACTTCATCCGCCGCCGAGTGATCCTCCACAATCACAGCAGTCTTCAGCATCCTCTCCAGATAACGGATCCGGCTCTCATTCCGGTTCTTCTCCTTCTTCGCTGCATGGTACTCAAAGTTCTCGCTCAGGTCCCCATGAGAGCGCGCTTCCTTGACAGCCTCGATCAGCTCCTTTCGCTCTACCAGCTTACGGTGCTCGATCTCAGCCTGAATTTTCTCCACATCGCTTTTCGTCAGTTTCTCTCGCATAATGTATTCCTTCCCAATAAATAAATTGTCCTATACCAGTATAATACAAGAAAGCATTTTCTTCCATTATAAAAACAGCCCTGCACAAAAGTACAGGACTGTTTTTTCTTTCATCTGCTTTCTGACTATACTGCTGTATTCCCGTCGGATGTTTCCTGAGCTGACATATCTGAAACTTCATCTTCCAGCTCTTTCACTCTTTTATTCAGCTTCACAGTTCTGATCGTAAATCCGATCACTACGGCAAGAAGTATGATCAGTGCGATAATGTCCCAAAAACAAAATCCTAAACTAACATTCATATCATCTACCTCCTGTCTTCTGATTACGGCGTTCCTTTAAGTCGTCTTCCAGGTCATTGATCTTTCTGTTGAGCCTGTTTCCGTCAAGGATAAAGAATACTGTGATAACCACTGCCAATAACAGGATCAGCCAGTGCAGGATACAAATCGCACCATGGTTATCAGCATCTGCATCATCAAGCACTTTGTTTCCGAGCGGAGTCTCATCTTCATCGATCGTAGTTGTATCGTTATTCTCATCCTCCCCGATCTCTGTCAGATCGTAATCATCCGCTTCAGCTGCGTCATCATCAGCGTCTGTATCAGCCGCGTCAGCTGCTGCACGTGTCACGGTTCCCGTACCGGTACCTGTTGCAGCTCCAGCGCCGGCTGCCGGTGTATCTGTGTCACCTGCATCTCCCGCATCTCCTGCTCCGCCGCCGGTTCCAGGCGTATCCGGTGTATTATCATCCGGTGTCGTCTGTCCACCGCCAGGTGTACCCGGATCCGGTGTTGCTGGCTCTTCAGTGTCCGGCACTCCGTTTCCGTTGCTGTCAACATAGTAGTAAACTGTTGCCGTTACATTGCTGTTGTAGATCGTTCCGCTCACTACCAGCGGTCTTGCAACATAGCCTTCGATTTCCGGTGATGGTACATTGTACTCGTATCCAACTTCAAGTCCCGATACTCTGTAAGTAGCCGGAAGCTGTGGAGCACTTGTTCCCTCACTTGATACGTACCCGTAATTAATCGTCAGGCTGTAGCTTTCTTCGGAATCCGGTTCACCGTTTCCATTGCTGTCAGCATGATAGTAAACTGTTATCTCAACATCTCTGTCGTAGATCGTTCCGCTTACTACCTGCGGTCTTGCAACATAACCTTCGATCGCCGGTGACTCAACTCTGTACTCATAGCCTACTTCAAGATCTCTTTCCGTATAGGTATTTGGAAGCGATGGTGCATTATCTCCCTCTCCTGATACGTACTCGTAGTTGATCGTCAGGTTATAGCGCTCGTCCTTATCCGGCTCTCCGTTTCCATTTGTATCTTCGCTATATGTTGCCACATAGTTCAGACTGTCTGTGCTCTGATCAGCCGGTACCTTTCCACTCAGCGTATACGCCGGTGTCCAGCCGTCAAATGCCATACCTTCCGGTGCATTCAGATCTTCTGCTCCAGGTGCTGCCGGGTAGTTATCTCCCGGAAGCAGTGTGTAACTGCTCGTTACGCCTTCCTTGAAGCTTCCGTCTCCAGCATTGAATACGATCGTCAGGGTCTGGTCTTCATCCGGTGTGTTGTCACCGTTCTTGTCTTCCTTATACTGCGCTACATAAGTCGGCTCAACTACAGCTTCATCACCTTTGTCCACATTCACATCCGTTCCTGCTTTGTCGTATGCAGGTGTCCAGCCTGTGAACATCCAGCCTTCTTCTGCTTCCGGTGTCGGTGCTGTCGGGTACTTGTCACCATGTTTCAGGACTTTCGTCACGTTTCCGCCTTCGTCTGCCCCGCTTATGCTTCCATGTGCACCTTCATTGAACACTACTGTTACCGTCTGGTCTTCATCTGGTGTGTTATCACCATTCTTGTCTTCCTTATACTGCGCTACATAAGTCGGCTCAACTACAGCTTCATCACCTTTGCCTACATTCACTTCCGTCCCTGCTTTATCATATGCAGGTGTCCAGCCTGTGAACATCCAGCCTTCTTCTGCTTCCGGTG
>DWXK01000085.1 GCA_019119205.1 Candidatus Mediterraneibacter intestinavium | reverse complement strand
TTTTAAAAATATTTTTATGCATTTTTCATTACATATCTTTCCTCGCAAAAACTTATATGGTTATTTTGCATCTTTCTCACAAAAAAGACCGCCACTTTTTGTGACGGTCTCCACGTTCCATATTATATGTTTAAGCTGTTTTCTAAAACTCAAATACTGCGACACCGTACGGCGGAAGCGGATATGCGAAGGAATATTTCTGTCCGTCGCACTCCTGTTTGACCGGCTTATAGAGAAGCGGTCTCGGCTCTCCCGTGCCTCCATATTGCACATCATCACTGTTCAGTATCAGTCTGCACTGTTTTCTTCTCGGAACACCCACGCGATAGTCTCTTCTCTCCATCGGAGTAAAGTTGCAGACAAAGAGCAGGTTCTTCTTATTATCCTTCGAATGTCTCAAGAAACTGTAAATGCTGCGGAAGCAGTCATCCGCATTGATCCACTCGAATCCTGCCGGATCCGAATCCAGCTCATACATCGCTTTATTTTTCTTATACAGATGGAGCAGATCCTTGTACCAGTTCTGGATCGCCTGATGCTCCGGCTCTGCCAGAAGATACCAGTCAAGTTCCCTCTCCTCGCTCCACTCGCGCAGCTGAGCAAACTCCTGTCCCATAAAGAGGAGTTTCTTGCCCGGGTGCCCCATCATAAACGCATAGCCCGCTTTCAGATTCGCATATTTATCAAATCCAAGCCCCGGCATCTTATTGATCATAGAACACTTCAGATGTACCACTTCATCATGCGAGAGCACAAGGATATAGTTCTCACTGTAAGCGTAGGAACTTGCGAACGTCATCATATTGTGAGCGTTCTTTCTAAAGTAAGGATCCAGTTTCATATATTCGGTGAAATCATGCATCCAGCCCATGTTCCACTTCAGGCTGAACCCAAGCCCGCCGTCCTCTGGAGCTCCTGTCACCTTCGGCCACGCGGTTGACTCCTCTGCGATCATGACTGCCCCGTGATTTCTTCCGAGCACAACAGAATTCAGATGTTTGAAGAATTCGATCGCTTCCAGGTTCTCATTTCCACCGTATTCATTTGCCACCCACTGTCCATCCTGTTTTCCATAATCAAGGTACAGCATGGAAGCCACTGCATCCACGCGGAGCCCGTCCACATGGTAATGCTCGATCCAGAACAGCGCATTCGCTATCAGGAAGTTCCTCACTTCCGGTTTCCCGTAATCAAATATCTTTGTACCCCAGTCCGGGTGCTCACCTTTTCTCGGATCCGCATATTCATATGTCGGTGTCCCGTCAAAATCAGCGAGTCCGTGGGCATCTCTCGGGAAATGTGCCGGTACCCAGTCAAGTATGACACCGATCTTGTTTCGGTGCAGATAATTTATCATATAGGCGAAATCTTCCGGCGTTCCATACCTGGATGTAGGCGCATAGTATCCGGTCACCTGATATCCCCAGGATCCGTCAAACGGGTGCTCTGCCATTCCCATCAGCTCAACATGGGTGTAGCCCATATCCTTCACATATTTGACGATCGCTTCCGCAAACTCTCTGTAAGTATAAAAGCCTTCGTCTTCCCTGCCGGGATGCCGCATCCATGATCCGAGATGAACTTCGTAGATCGACATCGGGCTCTTCTTGTGGTCCCATGTCTTTCTCGTCTCCATCCATGCGTCATCTGTCCACTTTATATGAGAGATGTCTGTGACGATCGACGCTGTACCCGGTCTTAATTCTGCGTAGTTAGCGTAAGGATCTGCCTTAAATATCCTCTTTCCCTGCTGTGTCTCAATACAGAATTTATAGAGATCTCCCTCTTTCACGCCCGGTACAAAACAGGTATAGATACCCATAGGTTCCTGGCGTTCCATATAATTTGCCTCAAAATCCCAGTCGTTGAAATCTCCGACAACCGCGACCCTGCGTGCGTTGGGCGCCCAGACTGCAAAATAAACGCCCGTCTCGCCGTCAACTGTCACCTTATGGGCTCCCATTTTCTGATAGATCTCATAATGGTTGCCCTGCCCGAAGAGATACTGGTCAAGTTCACCGATCTCATAGGGATGCACTGTTTTCTCCGTGCTTTTTTTCTTTGCCATAAAGCCCACCTCGCCGCTCAAATTTTAGCAACATTTTCGTTATACTTAAATCCGAAAATGCGTCCTTCGCACTCACGGACCAGCCGTTGCCACTTAATAATACCATTATACTTGAAAGATTCAGAAAAAGAAAGTGAAAAGGTGTTTTGTAACAAAAAATAGACAGCCTTTTTTAGACTGTCTATTTTTATCAATTTCTAAATATTAAAATCTTTCTCTGAAAGCAGGATCCTGTCCGCATCGTCCGTATTCTTCCCGAACACTCTCTTCACAAGTTTCTTAGCGGAAGCTTTCTGTGAATGCTGGATCGCTTCGTCCATAACCTCTTTCACCTCAGCGACCGTCACGGCGTGGTCCTCTCTCTGAAGAGAATCGATCTTGCTGTAGAGAGCCAGGATTCCCATCTCATCAATGCGGTATCCGTTCTCCTGCGCATAGGTCTGGCCAAAAGTGACGAGTTCGTCATTGATAAAGATCGGTACTTCCAGCCGGGAGGTGAATTTTCTCCTGAACTCCCTGTTGGAAGAGAGCAGACGGTCGAGCGGTTTTCTCTGCTCCTCAAGGACGATCAGCAGTTCGCCCGTGTCTTTCTCCATCGCTTTATTCAGGCGGGCTACAGTTTTCTCATTCAGCTTTCCTGCCTTTTCAATGATCAGAGCTCCTCCGTAAAGTTTATTGAAGATATCTCCGATCTTTTTCTTGTTGAGAGATTCTCCTGTCACAATGGCAACTTTACCCTGTTTGATGTTTCTCTGCTTCTGGATCGCTTTGACCACATCCACAGCAAGGACCGTCTTCCCATTTCCCTTGTTACCGATGATAAGAAGGTTTCCGGTCTTTGACGTGCCGTTTCTGTTGGTACAATTCTTATCCTGCTCGAGCACATCCACGAGCTGCTCGCTCATTCCCCTGACAGGCACAAAGTAGGAGAACAGCTTCTTCTGCTCCTCTGTAAGTCCGGCTCTTGTACCGATCCCGCTCTGCATCTGCAGATCATAGCGTCCGTGAACGATAAATCCGGTATCCGAAATGGAAAGCGCATCTGAGATCTCGTCCAGCGGCAGCGGAGCTGTCTTTCCTGTCGCGATCATCTTCGCAGTCTCTTTCCTGCTCAGCGGAGTTGTCGCCGAGAGAATATCCATACTGTCATCATCGTCGTCCGGGATCTCCCTGTCATCCGGCTCCTGGCTGTGTTCCGGATTTACACGGAATTCTTCCTCAAAGTCCGGTGCCTCGCTGTCATACATGTCCTCTGCGTCATCCCCGGAAAGATAGTCCTCCGCGCTGTCAGCAGTGATCCCTATGCCCTCTATCGGGCCTTCCACATCATCCTCCGAGAAGAGATCCGCTCCGTATCCATCTTCTTCGTCGTCATCTTCCTCGGGATATTCCTCGTAATCCTCTTCGTACTCTTCGTCCTCGAAATATTCATCCGAGTCGTCTTCGTCCCAGTCTTCTTCCTCAAGATACTCATCAGCATATTCCTCATCCAGGTCATCCTCTTCATAGTCTTCTGCTTCAGAGTATTCTTCTTCAAAAAGATCTTCCAGTTCATCATCGTCATCCGGATATTCATCAAATCCATCCAGCTCCGAATCATCATCTATACGGAGTTCCTCAGTGAGTTTCCCCATATTTTCGTGTGGTTCTTCCACAGTCTTCTTTACTTTGCGTTCTTTTACCGGTTCCTCCGGCGGGATCACTCCCTCGATCTCGTCGATCATCCGCTGGATATCCGGCGGAAGTATCGGTTCTGTTTTCTTCTTTTCTTCCATAGTCTCCCCTGTTGTTTCCCCTTCTTCTTTTCTTTCTTCTGCTTCTTCTGTCATACTGTCGAGTGCTTCCGCTCCCGTTTCCGGCTCCTGAATATCCTCCCCCGCTTCAACATCCTCTGCAGACTCTTCTACCTCTTCTTCCGGCTCTTCGAAAAGTTCTTCCGCTTCTTCCTCTTCGATCACCTCTTCCGGCTCGATATCTTCGACCTCCAAAGTTTCTTCCTCTGCGGCAGTTTCTTCTATCTCTATGAGGTCTTCCTCAACATCTTCCTCTGCTGCTGTTTCCTCCGGAAGTTCTTCTGCATCTGCATCTTCGATCAGTTCCTCTTCCTCGGATTCCCATCCGGAAAGGATATCTGCAAGGCTCATCTGCCCTGTGATCTGATCGTCATCCGGCTCCTTTTCTTCGCTTTCCGCTTCCGGTTCCCCTTCATTGAGGAACTCCTCTGCTTCAGAGAGGTCCAGAGTCTCGGTCAGGATCTCTTCTTCCAGTTCTTCACTTTCCTCCGGGATCAGTTCTGTAAGCCCGCTGGATGCCGGCATCGGCTCTCTCAGTTCATTTCTTTCAAGAGTAGTATCTTCTGAGATTCTATGGGCCATACCCAGATCCGCCACAGACTCGATTTCGTCAATCTCATCCGCCAGGTCCGTCATATCCGGCTCTTCTTCCTCTTCAGCAACTGCTGCTGGCGCTGCAGGCACATCTGCCTCAGGGTGGAGAAGCTTTTGCAGTGCCTCATCCAAACGCATTGTATCCCCGATCTTACCAGGTCTTCCACCTGTTTTCTGTGCCGCAGGACGCTCTTCAGATTTCTCCGGAACCTCAGCTTCCTCGGTCATTGTCACAGCCGCTCCTTCGTCATCACTGCTTTCTGTATTCGGTACGGATTCAGGCTCTTCCGTCTCTGCGGCCTCATCCCCTTCTCCGCCATCTCCATAAAACGCTTCCAGATCCGGCATTTCTTCCGTCTCAGCAGACAGCTTCTCAAATCTGTGATCATATTTTTCCTGCTGGGAAGGAGTCAGGGACTTATACTGCATCTTCAATTCCATCGCCTTATAAACGTACTGTCCCTCACTGAACCACAGGATCAGGTCATCGCATTCTTCCAGGCATTCCGCTGTCATGCCCGCTTCCTGATACAGCTTTGCAAGTTCATACGCCCACTCTTCGATATATTCAGCTTTCTTAAATTCTTCCAGCGCCTCGATCTGCTGTTCTACCGGCGCTCTCTGTGCGCGCAGGATCTGGTAACGCAGGATATGCTGATTTGGATCTTTTGGTGCGATCTGCATGAAATCATCGTAATAATCTATCGCCTCGTCCACATTCCCTGTCTTAATGGCAAGTGTACAGAGCCGGTAAATGACTTTCCGGCTTCCCTCGGCGCGGTGATAAGCGATCCTCAGGACATCATAACTCTTCTGATACTCTTTATTTTTCTCATATATATCACTGACATTCGTCAGCATGCTCACATTGCGGACTCTTTTCCAGTCGATCTCATCGGCTATCGCTGCCGCTTTACCGTACGCGCCGTCTTCCATAAGCTCAAGCATCTGTTCTGTCTTTAACTTATAATCATACTTATCCACCGCACTCACCTCATCGAAAATAATATTTCATCGGTCACATTTCATCGTATGTGTGCCATGTTTACACAAGCCGATATTCTTTCAATAGTTTATCATATGAGGACCGTAATGTCAAAAAAATGCATCCTCAATTGACATTGACGATGCATTTTATGACTTATTTAATTTTTCCATTATTTTTATTTTATAATTTTAAATCGGAGGAATTGATTGATTTTTGTTCCTGTAAGACCTCTGCTGTTGTTATCCGATCCGTATCCGATCCTTCAGGTATGACCTTTCATCTTCTCTTTTCCGATAACTGTTTGAGGTTCATAACAAAATCCTTATCTCTTCACGTTTGTTTCGATTCGGGTACCACTTTTATACTTTTAAGAGACTTCCCAAGTTATTCTTCCTATAATCTTTCAACAGAAGCAGTACTGTTATTCAATATTCCAACGGCTTACTTAATTATTCCTTCTATAACCATCTGCTCTTTTCTATAAAAATAATATTCTACTCAATGTTTCTTTACACATCTTTCGAAATTCTGCTATATGTGGTATCTATATTCAATACGTCTGCAAATGTTAAATCTTTTTTTGATCTTCATCCGAATTCCGAACTCTCCGATCTGTCTCTTCCATTCTGCTTATTTCCGGATTATCAATCTTATCTTCAGCAAAGGTCTCTTTCTTCACAGGAACTTACATTTGCCGTACCACTGACATATTGATGATCAACTGAAACTATACTGTCCATGGGACTTACCTCCTGCTGCCTTGTATTTTTAACCTAATCGAACAACTTTATTTCTTGTTCTCTTAGATAAATATCCTCTGAGATCTTTATTTTCTATCTCTTTTGGATTGACTTAATAATATCACTCGCCCGGTATTTTGTCAATACAGTTTTTGTTTGTTTTGAAAATAATTTTAAAATACTTTATATTTTACTAAATATTCTGAATTTTCAATCTTCAATACCTGAAGCGGATATCCGCCAGGCATTCAGTCTGCTGCTCCCCCGCGGCGGCGTGTCGCCACATCCTGGAACATAAAATAGTCCGGGCGATGGCGGGACTGCGTATACTCAAACTGTATCCCGTTATCATCAAACGTCTGGCTGGTGATGACCGCCATGCAGTTATAGTCTTTCAGATCGATGTATTTTTCATCCACCTGCGTGACCCGCTCAACCGTAAGAGTCCTCTTACTGGTCGAGATCGTGATCCCCTTCACATTTTCCAGGTATTCATAGACCGAGCGCTCTGCGATCTCCGGCGTGAGCCCTTCCGTCTGTTCTTTCAGAAAATAGTTATGATCCAGGATCAGCGGCATTCCGTCAAGAGAGCGCAGACGCTGGATATAATACAGCGGGGTCCCCTTCTGAAATCCCGTCCGCTTCTCTATCTTTGCATCCGCTGTGATCTCAGCGAACTGAAGCACCCGCGTAAAAGCCTTTTTTCGATTTCTTGCCGCTGATTCTTTAAAGGATTCGATCCCTCCCACTGTGAATGCAGTCTGTTCGATCGGCTGAAAGATATTGCGGACGCCTTTCCCGTGCATCGGCTGCACATATCCGTCCGCCGTAAGTTCCGCGATCGCACGACGGACCGTATTGCGCGAGCATCCGTATTCTTTCACGAACTCATTTTCTGAAGGGAGCATCTGCTGATACCCGTAAAATTCTGTCTCTATCTTTTCTTTTAAATCTTTGTAAATATAGTCATACTTAGCTTTAGGCATTCTCTTTCCATCCTCTTGTTTAAACATCTTTTAATATTATAAAAATTACAATATATAAAATCAAGTTAAATGTCAAAAAAGAAACTGTTTCTGAACAATCTCACAAAAAGCATAGAGTTCTTTTGTAGATATTACACAAAATCATATTTCTTTTCACTTTTGGTTGACATGTTCAAACAAGTATGTTATATTCTAGTTGTTTAAACAAGTTGGCGTTATGCTGCACTTGACCGTTATAAATCATCAGAAGAAAGGAAGAGAAACGATGGGCAAGTATGATAATGATGCAAGACAGTTACTGACCCTTATCGGAGGGAAGGAAAACATTCAGGCTGTCTCCCACTGTATGACAAGGATGCGTTTTGTTCTTGTGGATCCGAAGAAAGCGGACGAAAAGGCAATTGAGGATCTGCCGAGCGTAAAGGGGACATTCACCCAGGCAGGTCAGTATCAGGTCATCATCGGAAATGATGTTTCCGTATTTTACAACGAATTTACTGCTTACGCAGGGATCGAAGGCGTGAGCAAGGATGCGGTAAAAGCCGCAGCCAAGACAAACCAGAACCCGCTCCAGAAGATCATGGGCACTCTGGGCGAGATTTTCGCTCCTCTGATCCCTGCCCTGATCTGCGGCGGTCTTGTACTCGGCTTCCGAAATGTGATCGGTGAGATCAACTTTTTCAACAATGGGACACAGAGCCTGGCAGATATCTCCCAGTTCTGGGCGGGAACCTACAACTTCCTGTGGCTGATCGGCGAGGCAGTCTTCCACCTGCTGCCCGTAGGTATCGTCTGGTCCATCACAAAGAAGATGGGGACCACCCAGATCCTGGGGATCATCCTCGGACTGACACTGGTATCTTCCCAGCTCCTGAACGGATTCAGCGTCTCCTCCACGCCGGCAGATGAGATCCCTGTATGGGATTTCGGGTTCGCGCAGGTTGAGATGATCGGTTACCAGGGGCAGGTCATCGCGGCAATGATGGCCGGTTTTGTCCTTGTTTACCTCGAGAAATTCTTTAAGAAGATCTGTCCGGAAGTCATCAGCATGATCGTCGTTCCGTTCTGCTCACTGGTTCCGGCTGTCATCATCGCACATACCATTGTAGGCCCCATCGGCTGGACGATCGGCGATGCCATCGGAAATGTAGTTTACGCAGGACTTACCTCCAATTTCAGATTCCTGTTCGCCGCGGTGTTTGGTCTGTTGTATGCACCGCTTGTCATGACCGGGCTTCATCATATGACAAACGCCATCGATTCTCAGCTCCTTGCCTCTCCGTCAAAGAGCACGATCCTGTGGCCGATGATCGCTCTGTCAAACATTGCCCAGGGTTCCAGCGTGCTTGCGATGAGCGTTCTCCAGAAAAAGAACGAACGCGCACAGCAGGTCAATGTCCCGGCATGCATCTCCTGTTACCTTGGCGTAACAGAACCGGCGCTCTTCGGTGTCAACCTGAAGTACGTATTCCCGCTTATCTGCGGCATGATCGGCTCCTGCTGCGCAGCGATGATCTCCGTGGGCTTCGGTGCCGAGGCACTGAGCATCGGCGTCGGAGGTCTTCCCGGGATCCTTTCCATCAAGCCGGAATACTACCTGATCTTCCTCCTTGCCATGGCTGTAGCAGTCGTAGTCCCGTTCACACTGACATTTATCGTGGGGCGGATCAGACTTTCACAGGAAGACAGGTTCGGAAAAGAGGCTGCTCCGGCAGCAGCTTCAACAGATACATCTGCTCCGGCAGACACAAGCGCTTCCGCTTCGGCAGCGTCTGCAGCCGAAACAGCAGTTCCCAAAGCGGAAGTAAAAGAGCTGAGATCCATCCTTGACGGTAAAGTGATGCCCATCGAGGAGGCGCCGGATGACGTATTTTCTCAGAAGATCATGGGTGACGGCGTTGCCATCGAACCGACGAACACCGTCGTGACCGCACCGGCAGACTGCGACGTGAGCGTTGTCATGGCTGACACAGGACATGCATGCGGGCTGACTCTCCCCAACGGTGTAGAGCTCCTGATCCACGTAGGCGTCGACACGGTAGACATGAACGGCGAAGGTTTCAAGCTGCTCGTGAGCGAAGGGGATCACGTAAAGGCAGGACAGCCGCTGATCGAATTTGATCCGGAAAAGATCCGTGCAGCCGGACATCCATGCACGACTATGCTGATCGTGACCGCAGAAGGCAGCGCCTCGAACATCACGATGCACACCGGAAATAGCGCGAAGGCAGGCGAGACGTCCGTCATCTCCTGGGATTAACCCTTCACATCGCGGGAACACACGCTGCGCTTCGGATAAAATGTAGACAGACGGAGCGCAGCGTGCTCCATATGAAATACAGTTTAAAACAAAACGTTTAGATACAGGAAAAGGCAGGTTATGAAGTTATGAGTACGGATTTCAGAAAAAGCACTGTATACCAGGTTTACCCGAAGTCATTCTGCGACACCAACGGGGACGGACTGGGAGATCTCCGGGGAGTTATAGAAAAACTGGACTATATCAAAGAACTGGGCGCGGACTACATCTGGCTCACACCGTTCTTCGTGTCGCCTCAGAATGATAACGGATACGATGTGGCTGACTATTATAACATCGATCCGGCATACGGGACGATGGAAGATGTTGAAGAACTCATCGAAGAAGGAAAGAAGCGCGGCATCGGACTGATGTTCGACATGGTGTTCAACCATGTTTCAACCGATCACGAATGGTTCAGAAAAGCCATGGAGGGTGATCCGTATTACAAAGATTTCTTCATTTTCCGTAAAGGGAAAGGTGAAGGTGTTCCGCCCACCAACTGGGAGAGCAAGTTCGGCGGGAACGCATGGGAATATGTGGAGAAATTTGATGAATACTATCTGCATCTGTTCGATGTGACCCAGGCGGACCTGAACTGGGAGAATGAAAATGTCCGCAGAGAGATCCAGAAGATCTTGAAGTTCTGGATGGAGAAAGGCGTCAGGGGATTCCGCTTTGACGTGATCAACCTGATCAGCAAGGCATGCTATGAAGACGACGAGACCGGGGACGGAAGAAAATACTACACAGACGGACCAAAGATCCATCAGTATCTGAACGAGATGCATGACGCCACATTCGGAAATGACGAAGGGATCATCACCGTCGGCGAGATGTCCAGCACGACCATGGAAAACTGCTACCAGTATGCAGGACGCGACACCGGAGAACTGTCCATGGTGTTCAGCTTCCATCATTTGAAAGTTGACTTCATGGGGAATGAGAAGTGGGTCCTTGTGCCGGCAGATTTCCAGAAACTCAAGGACATCATCTTTGACTGGCAGACGAAGATAGCAGAACACAACGCATGGAACGCCGTGTTCTGGTGCAACCACGACCAGCCCCGTGTCGTCTCCCGCTTCGGGGATGAGGGGAGATACTGGAAAGAATCCGCAAAGATGCTGGGAACGGTCATCCACTGCCTGCGCGGCACCCCATATGTGTACCAGGGCGAAGAACTTGGTATGACAAACACTGATTTTACAGATATTTCCCAGTTCAGGGATGTGGAAAGCCTGAACTATTATCAGATCTTACAGGACAAAGGACTCTCCGCTTCCGATGCGCTGCGCATCATCCAGATCCATTCCAGAGATAACGGACGCACACCAATGCAGTGGGACAGCACAAGATACGCTGGTTTCACTGCAGAAGACAGCGCCGGACCGTGGATCGCAGTAAACGGAAATCACACCCGCGTGAATGCAGCGGAACAGCTAAAAGACGAAGACTCCATTTTCCACTATTATCAAAAACTGATCGCTATGAGAAAAGAGCTGGATGTCATCGCTTACGGGGACATTGAACCGCTGGCTGTGAAAGATCCCTGCATATTTGCTTACCGCAGGACATATGAGGGACATGAACTGATCGTGGCAGCCAATTTTTACGGGAGAGACTGCACCTGGAAGAGCGCGCCTGATGTGACAGGGTACAACTGCGTGATCAGCAACTACGAAGATACAGCGAGACCGCAAAACGGAACAATGGGGTTAAGACCATACGAGGCAGCCGTATGGTATAGATAGCCTGAAAGGCAGGGACACGGGGGAACTCATGGATATGTCATGATGTTTCGCCGTATCCCCGCCTTTTTTCTTCCCTGATGTCTTTCTTTCCATTTTGAAAATGATACCCTTTTTCTTGTGCATTTCTCTTGCACCTGTACACTCTTTTCTATATAATATTTCCCGCACACTATTTTATCAGTAGAAAGAAGTTTTACCTATGAAACTATCAGTTCAGTCAAAAAATCAGATCACAGAGGGGATCATCTGGAAGCAGCTCCTGCTTTTCTTTTTCCCGATACTGCTGGGCACCTTTTTCCAGCAGCTTTACAATACGATCGACAGTGTGATCGTGGGACAGTTTGTCGGAAAGGAAGCGCTCGCCAGCGTGGGCGGGTCCTCTGCCCAGATCGTGACGCTCGTGGTCGGGTTTTTCACCGGCCTCTCCTCCGGCGCTTCAGTCACTGTGGCGCAGTTTTTCGGCGCACGCAACGCAAAAGCCGCAAACGAAGGTCTCCATAACGCATATGCCATGGCTGTCGCAGGCGGTATCGTCCTGACTATTGCCGGCATACTGTCCGCCCCTGCGCTTCTGGATTTCATGAGAACGCCCGAGGATACCATGGCAGACTCGATCATCTATCTGCGGATCTATTTCGCCGGGATCATTTTCGTCCTGGTATATAATATGGGCTCTGCCATCCTGCGTGCCACCGGAGACTCCAGACGTCCGCTGTACTATCTGATCGTCTGCTGTGTTATCAATATCGCGCTGGACTGTCTGTTCGTCATCGTGTTCCATATGGGTGTGATGGGCGCCGCTGTTGCCACTCTCATCGCCCAGGCGGTAAGTGCAGTCCTGGTCACCCGCGATCTCATGAAGTCGAGAGAAATTTTGAAGCTTTCTCCGAAAGAGATTCGTTTCCACGGAACTGTACTGAAAACACAGCTGAAACTGGGTATCCCGACCGGCCTGGAATCCGTCCTTTTCTCCATCACCAACATCGCGATCATGTCCGCGATCAACACCTTCGGGACGGACACCACCGCCGCATGGTCGGCATACGGAAAGCTGGACGCCATCTTCTGGATGGTCAGCACTGCTTTCGGGATCTCTATCACCACTTTTGTGGGACAGAACTATGGCGCCGGGAAGACCGACCGCGTACAACGCAGCACCCGCATCTGTCTCCTGATGGATTTTGCGGTGTCCAGCCTCCTTGTACTGTTCCTGATCGCGGCAAGAGAATTTCTTTTCCGGCTTTTTACCTCGGACACGGATGTGATCCGGATCGGCTGCGATATGCTCATCCTGATCACCCCCTGGTACATCGTCTATGTCATCATCGAAGTGCTTGCAGGAGCACTCCGGGGAATGGGAGATGTGATCGTCCCAATGGTCATTACCCTGACAGGAGTCTGCGCATTCCGGATTGTCTGGCTGGCGGTCGTAATGAAAATTTCTCCCACCATACCTGCGATCATCTTCAGCTATCCGGTAACATGGATCGTCAGCGCTCTGGCATTCATCATATATTATATCTGGAGATACTGTAGAAGCAGAAAAGGGACTGTCATCTGACAGTCCCTTTTCTGTCACCTTGTTTCCAGAAAGTTGATTTTCCAGGAGTAAATCAACTGCAGTTCCCTTTACAGTTGATTTTGTCAACTGATATAATCTTTCTGTATTCAGATACGGAGGTGTTGCATATGGCAGAGATCAATATTGCCCGTACGATCGTCACTAAACGGCGGGAGAAAGGGATGACTCAGGAGGAGCTTGCAGAATTCATGGGAGTGTCTAAAGCATCTGTCTCCAAATGGGAAACCGGACAAAGTTTCCCCGATATCGCCCTTTTGCCTAAGCTGGCCGTATTTTTCAACATCAGCATCGATGAACTGATGGATTTCCAGCCGGAGATGACACAGGATGAGATCCGCCGTTTCCACAGACAGACAGCGTCTGAGTTCACCTGCCGCCCGTTCAGCGAGGTGATAGAAAAGTGCCGCAGAACAGCACAGGCGTATTACTCCTGTTTCCCGCTCCTGTTCCAGATCGGTTCTCTCATGATAAACCACTGTAGCCTGGCCGGCAGTTCGGAAGAATCTGCACAGATCTTGGAAGAAGCCGCAGCCTTGTTCCGCAGGGTACGTATAGAGAGCAGAGATGCGTCTCTTGCAGGACAGGCACTTTCGACCGAAGCATACTGTCTCATCTCGCTGCGCAGACCGGACGAAGCTCTGGATCTTCTTGGCCGCAGTTCCTATCCTTATCCCATTTCCGAACCGCTGATCGCATCCGCGTGGCAGATGAAAGGTCAGCCGGAGAAAGCGGCTGCGGAACTTCAGGCAGGAATCTATCAAAATATCATCGGACTCATGAACCTGCTGAGTTCCTACCTTGGTCTCTGCACTCAGAAACCGTACGCTTTCGCAGAAACTTACCGGAGGATCTGCGGGCTCGCCGAGATTTTCCAGATTGCCGGACTTAATCCGGGCGTGCTTCTGTCCATTTATCTGGGATGCGCAAGTGGTTTTCTAAAGCTGAACGATACCGCATCTGCTCTGGATGCCCTGGAGAAATATGTGCGATGCGCCTCTGGAAATATCTTTCCCATTCGTCTGCACGGCGACGAATATTTTGATCTTCTGGATGAATGGCTGGAGAATCATCTGGATCTCGGAAGCGCTCCGCCCAGAGACGCCGCTGCCATACAGCACGATATTATCAGCGCCGTCACAGAGAATCCGGCTTTTCAGGTACTGGATGATGAGCCACTCTTCCGCGCTCTCGTCACAAAACTGACGGCTCTGCCAAAACCAGAGCGGACCAGGGAGGAAAAGAAAATATGAAATCTGTTATCATGAACCAGATCACAAAAATATATCCCGGCGGGAACCGGGCTGTCAGCAGCCTCTCTCTTTCTCTCGATCAGGGGGAAGTGTTTGGATTTCTCGGTCCCAACGGAGCAGGCAAGACCACCACGGTAAAGCTTCTGACCGGCATGCTCTCCCCCTCAGAAGGGAGCTGTCAGATAATGGGATATGATCCTGTAAAAGACCCGGAACAGATCCATGCGGTCTCCGGCGTGGTCACCGAGCACGCCCAGATGTATGACAATCTCACCGGGCTGGAGAATCTCGTATTCTACGGATCCCTTTTCGGGCTTGACAGGGACGAAGCCCGCCGCAGGGGAACAGGATTCCTGCAGCGGCTGGGATTGGAGGAAGCACAGGACCGCAGGCTCGCCTCTTACTCTACCGGGATGCGCCAGAGGCTTTCCCTCGCCCGCGCCCTGATCCACAGCCCGCGGGTGCTCTTCCTCGATGAACCCACCTCCGGGCTGGATCCGGAAAGCGCTCAGAATGTCAACCGGCTGATCCAGGACCTCGCTTTAAAGGAAGGCGTCACCGTCTTCCTCTGTACCCATCAGCTCCGGTACGCTCAGGAGATCTGCACCCGGTACGGATTGATCGACAAGGGAGTCCTGCTCGCTGCTGGAACACTGGAAGAGCTGCGCCGGGCTGTATCCCCGCGGATCAGGGTAAGGATCAAAGCCTCCAATATCTCTCCGGAGATCACCAGCTGCATAACCCTGGGGGGCCCTTCAAAGCCGGACGCAGCCCCCGGCAAAAGCTGGCTGGAAACGGAAACCAGAGAGCCCTCGCGGGAAGCGGAAGCCAGAGAAACCTGGCTGGAAGCAGAAGTCGGCTCTGAGAAGGAGATCCCGGAACTTGTGCGGCGTATCGTATCGGCAGGCGGCGAGATCTACCATGTCTCCGCCTGTCTTCCCAGCCTGGAAGATATCTATTTCTCACTTACATCCGGAAAGGAGGCGCGGCGATGAGACCTGCAATGTACGCCATTATCCGAAAAGATCTTAAAGGAGTGACAGACAACCGGCAGCTGTTCCTGCCGATTCTTCTTGTCCCGCTGATCCTGATCGTGGTGCTCCCCACGATCTTCATCCTGAGCGTGCGTTTTATCCCGGAAGACGCAGGTGATTTTAATGCGCTGCTCTCCATGCTGCCTCAAACGGCAATGAGCGGAGGAATGGAGCAGGCTCTGATCGGCCTCATCCTGAACAATATCCTTCCCGTATTCTTCCTGATCATCCCGATCATGACTGCCTCAGTCATGGCAGCAAGCTCTTTTGTCGGTGAGAAGGAAAAGCATACGCTGGAGACGCTGCTCTACTGTCCTCTTCCATTGGAACGGATATTTTATGCCAAGATCCTGGCATCCTTTCTGATGAGCATGTTTGTGTCCCTTCTTTCCTTTGGGGTGATGCTTCTTGTCATGGAAACGGAACTGTTCGTGCTGTTCGGAAGCCTCACAATGCCTTCGGCAAACTGGCTGATCATGCTGTTCCCCCTCTCACCGGCAGTCTCACTGATCGCCATCACACTCATCGTGAGAGGCTCTGCCAAAGCCCAGTCTATGGAGGAATCACAGCAAAAGGCGGTCTTTCTTATCCTTCCGCTGTTACTGCTCATCGTCGGACAGTTCGCCGGGATACTGCTCATAAGCCCGTGGCTGCTCCTGATCCTGGGGGCGGTGTGCGCCATTGCCGCCTGGCTTCTGATGCGCGGCTGCAGGCGCAGGTTCACATATGAATCCCTGCTGAGATAGATAACAGGGACGTGATCTGGATTTTACGGATTTCCCGTTCAGATCACGTCCCTGTTTTATTTCAATCTGGTTTATTTCATTCTATTTTAATCTGCTTTACCCAAACTCTTTTCTGTCTGACAGTTTTCTATCTGTCGGTTTCTCTTTAGCAGATCTCTGCTCCTGCCGGCATCTCTTTTTCCGGCACCATGAGGGAGAGATTTCCGTCTGCGTCTTCCGCGCAGAGCAGCATTCCCTCTGAGAGGACTCCTGCAAGCTTCGCAGGCTTCAGATTTACCAGCACCATCACTTTCTTTCCGACCATGTCTTCCGGTTTGTAATGTGCCTTGATACCTGATACGATCTGTTTCACCTGGCTTCCGATCTTAACCTGAGAGCAGAGCAGTTTCTTTGATTTTTTCACTTCCTCGCAGGCGATGATCTCGCCTACCTGGAACTGCATCGCACCGAACTGCTCGAATGTGATCTCCGGTTTCGCCTCGATATCGATCACATTTTCCTCTTTTGCCTCTTCTGCGGCTTCCTCTTTATGCGGATGAAGCTCTTCTACTTTCTTCAGCACTTCCTCCACATCAAGTCTCTGGAACAGGATCTCCGGCTTGTCTGTCACGTGTCCGTCTCCCAGCTGATCCAGAATCTTTCTGCTGGTGGAAGGCATGAAAGATTCCAGAAGTCTTGCGCCTGCGGAGATTCCCTGGATCAGGTTCCAAAGCACGGTCTCCAGACGGTCTTTCTTCGCCTCATCCTTAGCCAGCGCCCAGGGCATCGTCTCATCGATATATTTGTTGCAGCGCTTGAACAGATTGAAGATCTCTGTGATGGCATCTGCCACTCTCAGTCCGTCCATCTTCTCATCCACCGCTTTCGGCGTATTCTCGATCACTGCTTTCAGGTCTGCATCTACTTCTTCCGCTGCGCCTTTGTCTGTGACTGTGCCTCCGAAGTATTTATTTGTCATGGAAACAGTACGGTTGACCAGATTTCCGAGCGTGTTCGCAAGGTCGGAATTCAGTCTCTCCACCATCAGCTCCCATGTGATCACTCCGTCATTTTCAAACGGCATCTCGTGGAGAACGAAGTAACGCACCGCGTCCACTCCGAAGAAGTCCACAAGTTCATCCGCATAAAGCACATTTCCTTTGGACTTGCTCATCTTTCCGTCCCCCTGAAGGAGCCACGGATGACCGAACACCTGCTTCGGCAGCGGAAGTCCCAGTGCCATCAGGAAGATCGGCCAGTAGATCGTATGGAAGCGGATGATATCCTTTCCGATCAAATGCAGGTCCGCAGGCCACAGTTTTTCAAACTGCTCTGAGCTGTTTCCGTCACAGTCATAGCCAATCCCGGTGATGTAGTTGGTCAGCGCGTCAAGCCACACATACGTTACATGCTTCGGATCAAAGTCCACCGGGATTCCCCATTTAAAGGAAGTCCTGGACACACACAGATCCTGCAGTCCCGGAAGAAGGAAGTTGTTCATCATCTCATTCTTGCGGGATACCGGCTGGATAAATTCCGGATGGGTATTGATATGCTCGATCAGGCGGTCTGCATATTTGCTCATCTTGAAGAAATATGCCTCTTCTTTCGCCGGCTGCACCTCACGTCCACAGTCCGGACATTTGCCGTCCACGAGCTGGGATTCTGTGAAGAAGGACTCGCAGGGAGTACAGTACATCCCTTCATAGTATCCTTTGTAGATATCCCCCTGTTCGTACAGTTTCTTGAAGATCTTCTGTACCTGTTTCTCGTGATCAGCGTCTGTTGTACGGATGAACTTGTCGTAGGATGTGTCCATCAGATCCCAGATCCGTTTGATCTCTGTTGAGACATTGTCCACGAACTCCTTCGGAGAGATGCCCGCTTCCTGAGCCTTGAGCTCGATCTTCTGCCCGTGCTCGTCTGTTCCGGTCTGGAAAAAGACGTCGTAGCCCTGACTTCTCTTGTAGCGCGCGATCGCGTCCGCGAGCACGATCTCATAGGTGTTTCCGATATGCGGTTTGCCTGATGTGTAAGCGATCGCTGTTGTAATGTAATACTTTGGTTTCTCTGACATGATTACCCTCCTTTGATTGAAAAACAAAGCGCTCCTCTTGCAGGGCTCCCGCGACGAGCGCGGCCGCTTTAGCAGCAGCTCCCACTTCGCGCGAGTGCGCATCCCGCGGAGCGTTTTATTTAATAGGGAACAACGTTTCCTATTAAATAAAAACCGCCTTCCTAAATAATCTCTTATTTAAGAAGACGGATCATTCCGTGTTACCACTTCTCTTCGCACTTTCCTCACAGAAAGCGCCTCTGCAGGTGCCTGTCAGCACCCTGCCGCTATAATGGGCGGACCCATCGCAGCCTTACTGTGAGCACTTAGCGAGGTATTTTCGAGCTTAGTGCGAACGTACACCCGGTCCCTTGGCGAGGTTCCTTTCGAGCCTAGTGACCGCGGTGTTTCCCTGTTGGCACTTAGCGAGGTGTTTCCCACAGTTCGGTGCGCTGCTCAGAAGCCATTTTCATCTGCTTTCCATCTGTCCCTCTCAGCATCGGATCCGCAGGCCACAGATCAGAGGATCTGAACGATCTCTGTAAATGGATACGGGTCTCTCAGGACTTCTCTGTAAAATATCCGGCAGACTACTCTCTTCGTCATTGCGTTTCACCTTGAAGCAATTTTTAGTCTTAAAAAAGATTAGCACACAGGGACGGGGATGTCAAGACTGCGCCCCGCAAGTCTCAGAAATCTGCTGTCTGTCCAGGCAGTCCCATCCTGTCGAGACTGCCCGCTTCTGCCACATCAGTCAAACTGAAACTCGATCCCGTAGACTTCACATGCATCACGGAACAGATCTTCTGTGTCTCCCGTTGCAGATGAGTTATCCACAGTGAGCATGAGAATAACATACTTTCCATCCACCTCGTCACATTTTATGATGTCAAAACACGGAGAAACCGTTCCGTCATAATTGATAGAATCATAGTTTATCTGCTGAAGCGCAAAACCATCTCCGGTGATCAGTTCATCCACAGTGACATTTGCATAATACTCGGGCATATCCGCCATGGAATCCACCTGTACATCCGTCAGTTCGGATATGACAGATGCCGGGTCACCGTATGGATAAGTCATATACAGCGATGTCATGATCCCGTCTGTCATGGAAACAACAGTGGAATCCGAAACCGTCAGATATTCGCTTCGCAGCACAGGCACTTCCACCGTGCTCTCCTCGTCTGTCAACGGCACGATCATAAAGTCCTCGTATCCTTCCATCAACTTATAGTCGTCCGGAGATACGCCGTCATCATAGTCATCGTAGCTGTCATAATCATCATATCCGTCCTGATCGTAGAATTCTTCTTCCCAGTCTTCCACCGCATCAGTTCCGCTCCGGTCATCATATGTGTCATCTTCATTGATATAGACTGCGCCGCTTTGATACTGCGAGTATCCTGCGACAACACCTGTCACCGCCAGTATGACCATAAGCAGAATGTAGCCAGCTCCTGTGACTGCAGTGGCGATGATCGCTCCCCGGCTTTTTTTCTCATCCGGTCCCTGATACTGTGCGCCGCCAAATGCCAGCATGGGAAGAAAGATAAACGACAGGAAGATCAGCCCGGCCGCATATCCTCCCCCCTTTCCAAAAACTCTTGCCAGCTTTATGTTAGTGGCAATAGCAAAGATCAGGTTTCCCAGCGGAATGAAAAAAAGCAAAAACAGCCATCCGTTTCCCCAGGTGATCTTCACGAGAACATACTGGCTATAAAACGGAATAAGAGAAGCCCATCCTCTCTCTCCTGCCTTTTTGTACACTTTCCACTGCGCGATCAGCAGCAGGATCCCCACAGCTAGTGCAAAAACTAAAACTATCGCCAAAAATATCAGAATCCCTCCTGCAACAAGTGACATTTCTGATTCCCCCTCTCTTTTCTCCTGTGTAAAAACAGTCCTTTCTTCCTCAGAATACCATTTTTTATCACGTTCGTCTATGTTTCATAACGAGATGCTCCGAAAAAAGGAGTCAGAACCGCCTCCCTGTTTTTACAGCACGATATCGTCCACTTTTTCAAACCCGTCCAACGTATATGCCTCCACTGTATTGCCGGACACCAGATAAAACAGTTCCCCGATATACATCCCTCTCGTGCCCCCGTATGTCCCCAGCACCCGTTCAAATTCCATCTGGAAACCATCGTCTTCGTCATAGGAGAAAATATAATACCTCTGGCTGTCGCCATATGCCGAAAATCCAAAGAGGTTCTTCTCCACATCCACAAACACAGACCGGTAATCATACACATCGGTACTGTACATTCCCTCGAGTACATATTTATGCATCTCTTTCACATCGGAGGGATCCGAGATATCGAACATGGAAAGTTTCGCCCCCTCCGTGGTCGTTCCGCTCTCGTCCACATCCATCCCGATCCCCAGCAGGAGACCGTCTCCGTAAGGATGCAGATAATCCGAGAAGCCGGGGATCTTGAGTTCTCCCAGTATTTTCGGATTCTCCGGATCAGACAGGTCCACAGAAAACAGCGGATCGACCTGCCGGAATGTCACAAAGTATCCCGTATCTCCCATAAATCTCGCCGAGTAAACACTCTCATCCTCCGCCAGATCAGGGATCTCTCCGATCATTTCCAGATCCTCATCCAGAACATAAAGGGAATTTGACTCTGTCTGTTCCTGTCCGAAAATGGATGTACTCCCGTCATTCTGTTCTTTTGTCTCTGTTATCGTAGCCACCAGCCGCAGGTTTCCTTCATACTCATCAATACTGAAAGAATCGTTAAGTATCCCCTCCACTTTCGTCTGTCCGACTCCCTCCAGCTTTCCGTCCCCATAAGCCACTTTTCTTATGGAAGTCTGGCTCACGGATGAATCACTCTCTCCATAGATGGCTTCTGTGACATAGATGTTTTCCGTACTCACATAACAGATCCCGGTATTGCCGAACACTGCCTTGCTGTCTGTGCGTCCTTCCGGGTCGTCAAGGGCAAAGGAGGAGATCACCGTATAGCTGCTCCCCATCCGGCTCTGAGGCATATAGATGCTGTCCGCCGCAATGAGTTTTCCCTGTACTTCCGGTATATAAGCCGCCTGGTCATCGCGCGCCGCTGCGGAATCCGCATAGAAGCTGCTCAGGATATAGACATATCCGTCACGGATGCGCATGGTGTTAAAATATCCGCTCTGGCTGATGGCTCCGATCTTCTCAGGATCCTCCGGGCTGCTGACATCATAGATATCGGCACATGTATACTGCCGGTAATAACCGTCGTATCCGGTCTCTCCATCGTTATATTCCGTCTTCGTATAAACTACAACAAGGGCCCCGTCCTGCGCATACACTTCTGACAGATCCCCGCCTTCTTCTACCTCGATCTGAGCCAGATGTTCCATCTCCGCCTTATCTGTTCCCACGATATGGATCTGTGCTCCGCTCACGATATAGATATTCTTTCCGTCTGTCTTGACGATATCCCCTTCTCCGACGCCCTCCTCCCGGACATTGGTATCCGAATATTCCGCCCCCGAAGCGGCGCCCGAAGTGTTCCTCGCCCCGGATGCCGCCGCAGCGTCATAGCTTGGCGCCGAACTGCTGTCTGCGCTGCCGGCGCCGTCTAAGGCGCTTTCTTCCGCACCATAGGAACTGTCATTCCAGTATTCCGTTTCCGCCTGAACATACTTATATATCTCATCATAATCCTCTGCGGTGGCAAGAAGAGACTCCCTGGCTGTTTCGGATGCTGTATCGGCAGATGATCCAGACGCTGATTCAGAAACCGCCTCTTCCGGTCCCCCTCCGGTCTGCTCTCTGCCCTGTTCTGTGAGCATCATATACCCCGGGATACCGACAGCAAGGCAGAGGCACGCAGCGGCGGCTGCAGTGAAAATACGCTGTCTCATTTTCTTCTTTTTCAGCTTTTTCTGTTCCATGAGCCGCTTTTCAATCTCCTCCGGCAGAAGGGAATCAGGCACCGCAATGCCCTCCGCCTGCTCCCGCAGCATTTTTTCTACTTTCTCTTCCTGCTCTTCTGTCTTCTCTTCCTCTATATTTTGCTGCAAATTTTGTTCTGCCTTCTTTTCTTCTATGTTTTCCTCTCTCTTCTTCTCTTCCATCTCCTATCCTCCTTTCACCTCTACACCGCATTTTCCAGGAGCCTGCGCAGCTTTCCCAGCGCACGGCTCTTCCTTGACCGCACCGTGGCAGGACTGCACTCGAGCATCCGTCCGATCTCATCGCTCTGATAGCCGGCAAAGATAGAAAACGCGAGGATCATCCTCTCCTCTTCTTCGAGCGTGTTAAAGGCCGCCCTGATATCAAACTGCTGTGCATGGTCAGGATCATCTGAGAACGCATCGCTCCTCCCGATCCCTTTTTCTTCCGGCTGCTCCAGGACAGGCTCTCTGCCCCTCTTTCTCAGGATCCTACGGCACTGATTGTTCAGGATCGTAAACATCCAGTTCCGGAACGATTCCTCTTTTCTCAGCTGTCCCAGCTTCTCCCACGCCGTCATGACCGTCTCGCTGACCGCGTCCTCCGCATCCTGCGTATGCTTTGTCGTATAAAGCGCAAATTTATACAGTTCCACATAAATCTCCGAATAAAGCCTGGAAAACGCCTTCACGTCCCCCTGCTTCGCACGCCGGATCAGATCCGGTTCTGTGCTGCTGCCGTGATCGTACATCCGCACCCCTCCTCTCGTGCTCCTGGTATCCCGCCGGAACCTCCGGATATACAACTCTGTATCAGGAAATTCCTTTGGGCACTCGCGAACACTTCTTCGTACGTTCATATAACCTTTTTTGAATTTTATATCCGGTATATATCAGAGTCAATAGACATGTTATCTGTTGCATGGAAATGAAAAATTTTTATTTACATTAAAAGACCGCCGCGCGAAAGATCCGCACGGCGGTATATCGTTCAGACTATCTCAGCGCTGCAACCAGCAATTCCTGATTATATTCTTCCAATTTACCCAATATTTCCAAATATTTTTCTTGATAGTCTTCTTTTAAGTCTCCTATTTCTTTATGGAGCGACGCAGTATGCACCACTGTCTGCTTATGTACTCTTATATAAGACACTTTATCCAGCCCCAGTTTAGGATAATCCTGCGGCACGATCTGAATGTCATAGACCGGATCCAGATTTTCTTTTCTTGAAACTGTAGAGATCGGCAGGACTGTATAGTCATTATTTCGCGGACCTGCTATGATCAGAACCGGTCTTGCCTTAAAGCTGTTTTTGTGCAGCTTATTATCAAAAAACGGGACCACAGAAGTATATATCTTACCGATCATAAACCTATATCTCCCGCATCCTCAAACTCATCATAGTACATATCCCATATATGGTCATACGGTCGTACTTTTTCAGCATCTTTTATAATATCTTCCAGGAGCAGTTTACGGTTCCCGATCTCTTCGGGCGCCAGCCCCTCTCTCGCATTAAGCCAGGAACTTTCTTTGTGAGAGATCTCACTCAGCTTCCATGATGCCAGCGCGCCATACTCCTGAATGACGTTTCTCAGTATATATGCGGCTTCCGGCGAAATCTCATTCGTTCTGGCATAGATACCTTCCTCTGTAAGATTCGCACGTACCTCCGGAGAAACCGGTCCGTATTTCCAGGCTTCCATCTGTTCTTCAAATAAAGGTTCTCCGGTGACAGCGATAGATTCTCTCTGTGCAAAATAGAGCAGCTTCTGCAGCTTCATCTCATCAATCGTTTTGCCTGCCTGCTTTTTATATTCATCAAAAATAAACTGAGCCACGTCTAAGATCCGTTCCATTACTGTCACCTCCACCTAAAATATATTATAGTTTCCTATTTTTCATACACATTATTACATATTCATGCCAAAAAAGCAACGTCTCAGAACATCCCCTTCAGCGCAGGATAAAACTTCCTGAACTTCTGGTATCTCTCCTCATATTTTGCCGCCAGTTCCGGATCCGGCTCCTCTGTAGCGACCACCTTCACCAGCTGCTTTGCCGCTTCCTCCACGGAAGGGAACACACCGCAGCCCACCGCTGCAAGGATCGCCGCGCCGTAGCCGGGTCCCTCCTCGCTCTCGATGATGTCCACCTTCATGTTCATCACGTTGGCGATGATCTTCCGCCAGAGCGGGCTCTTCGCGCCGCCGCCGCAGATCTTCGTCCTGTCGGGATCCACACCGATGCTGCGCGCCACCTCCAGGGAGTCGCGCAGTCCGAAGGCAACGCCTTCCAGCACAGCAAGGGTCATGTCTTCCCTTGTAGTATCCATGCTCATCCCGATGAATGCCGCCCTTGCATCCGGGTCATTATGCGGAGACCGCTCACCCATGAGATAAGGGAGATAGAAGACCTGGTTTTCTCCCAGCTTTGTGATCCCTGCCTGCTCTTCCTGATACTTTGTGGTCTTCAGGATCTCGTCCATCCACCACTTGTTGCAGGACGCCGCGCTCAGCATGCATCCCATGAGATGATAGTTCCCGTCCGCATGGGCAAAAGAGTGGAGCGCATTGTTCTCATCCACGCCAAACTCCCGGCTGGAGATGAACAGCGTCCCGGACGTCCCAAGGGAAATGTTGCATCCGCCGTCTCCCACTGTCGCGGTGCCGACCGCAGCAGCTGCATTGTCCCCGGCTCCGGCGATCACCTTTACATCTGCCGGCAGCCCCAGTTCCTCTGCGATCTCCGGCTTCAGGCACCCTACCGGCTCCCAGCTCTCATACAGCTTCGGAAGCTGTTCCTCTGTGACACCGCAGATCTCCATCATCTCCCTGGACCAGCACTTATGCTCCACATCCAGGAGCAGCATGCCGGAGGCATCGGAATATTCCGTACAGAACGTTCCTGAAAGCCTGTAAGCAAGGTAATCTTTCGGGAGCATGATCTTGCAGATCCGTGCAAAATTCTCCGGCTCATTCTCCTTCATCCAGAGGATCTTCGGAGCTGTAAATCCCGCAAACGCAATATTTGCCGTGTATTTAGAAAGTTTTTCCTTTCCTATGACATCATTTAAATAATCTGTCTGTTTCCCGGTCCTCCCGTCATTCCAAAGGATCGCCGGCCGGATCACCTCATCTTTCTCATCCAGTGCCACAAGCCCGTGCATCTGTCCGCCGAAGCTGATCCCTTTCACCTGTGACCTGTCGCATTCTGATACCAGTTCTTTGATCCCCGCCATGCTCTGTGCGAACCAGTCTTCCGGTTTCTGCTCCGACCAGCCCGGGTGAGGGAAGTACAGCGGATATTCTTTTGATACGATCTTCTCGATCTTTCCTTTCTCATCCATCAGCAGAAGTTTGACTGCAGATGTACCAAGGTCTACTCCGATAAAAAACATATCCTTTTCTCCTTTTCTAAAAGACGACCGCGCCCCAAAGGATGCGGTCGTCCGTCTGAAATCTGTGTTGTACGTTTCTATATATTTATCAGCCCCACGGATTCTCTGTCGGGTATCTCACGCCTGCCGGCTGGTTGTATCCGATCTCATCCACCGGTACTCCGATGTATTTGAATACCTCGAAGAGTTCTTTTCCGTAATGTCCGAATGCCACAGCTCCGTGGTGCGGATAGTTCTTCTCGATCAGCACATGGCGGTAGAACCTTCCCATCTCCGGGATCGCGAACACGCCGATGGAACCAAAGGATCTTGTAGCTACCGGAAGGACCTCTCCCTGGGCTACGTATGCTCTCAGCTTGTTGTCTGATGTGCTCTGCAGGCGGTAGAATGTGATATCTCCAGGCACGATGTCACCTTCCAGTGTTCCCTGAGTAACTTCTTCCGGAAGATTTCTTGCCATGATCATCTGATATCTCATCTCGCAGAAGGACAGCTTGCCTGAAGCGGTATTTCCACAGTGGAATCCCATAAATGTATCTTTCTGTGTATACGGGAATTTTCCTTCAATGCTCTCTTTGTACATGTCAGCGGGAACCGTATTGTTGATATCCAGAAGGGTAACCGCATCCTGGCTGACTACAGTTCCGATGAACTCGCTCAGGCAGCCGTAGATATCAACCTCACAGGAAACCGGGATCCCCTGAGCGGTGAGACGGCTGTTCACATAGCAGGGAACGAAGCCGAACTGAGTCTGGAATGCCGGCCAGCATTTTCCGGCGATCGCCACATATTTGCGATATCCTCTGTGCTCCTCCACCCAGTCTTTCAGGGTAAGTTCGTACTGTGCCAGCTTTGCGAGAATCTCCGGTTTCTTGTTTCCTTCGCCCAGTTCCTCTTCCATCTCTTTTACCACATCCGGGATCCTGTTATCGCCCTCATGTTTATTAAACGCCTCGAAAAGGTCAAGTTCAGAGTTCTCCTCAATCTCAACTCCAATGTTGTAAAGCTGCTGTATCGGTGCGTTGCATGCAAGGAAGTTGAGCGGGCGCGGTCCAAAGCTGATGATCTTTAAGCTGTTCAGTCCGACTACCGCACGTGCGATGGGCTCGAACTCATGGATCATATCAGCGCACTCCTCCGCAGTCCCTACAGGATACTCCGGGATATATGCCTTTACATTGCGCAGTTTCAGGTTATAGCTTGCGTTCAGCATACCGCAGTAAGCGTCGCCGCGTCCCTGTACCAGATCCTTCTGTGTCTCCTCCGCAGCAGCGATAAACATTTTCGGTCCATCAAAATGTTTCGCAAGCAATGTTTCGGATATCTCCGGTCCAAAGTTCCCGAGATATACTACAAGTGCGTTGCATCCTGCTTTCTTGATGTCTTCGAGCGCCTGTACCATATGGATCTCGCTCTCAACGATGCAGACCGGACATTCATAGACGGTTCCCTCACCGTATTTCTTTGTGTACGCATCGATCAGCGCTCTCCTTCTGTTCACGGAAAGGCTCTCCGGGAAACAGTCTCTGCTCACTGCTACGACTCCGATCTTCAGTTCTGGCATGTTATTCATGTTTGGTTCCTCCTTTTATATGTATGTTTTCACTTTCTCTTTTCTAAAGCCGCTTCACCCGGCTCACACTTCCAGGTTTTCGCCTTTCAGCCCGCAGAACGCGCCTTCGATCCCGGCGTCCTCGTGGGCGATCAGCCATTTGTTCACCGCGGTGAGGAGACGGTTCTCGCCTTCCTTCGCCGCCTCAAAGGGCAGATCCTCGTTGGTCCCCTTGGGGAGAACGATCACGCAGCGGAATCCGCCTTCCGCCGCCGTGCATGGTGCATAGTGGAGCGTCGTGGCATACAGTTCCACCGCCGTTCCCGCCGGGACAAAGAACGCCTCTGCTTTTGAAGTATCGTAGAGATCTCCTTCTTCAATATCCTGCTGCCTTCCCAGCAGAAGTATCAGGTCTGTCGCCGCGATATCGATCTCCGAACTCCTGTGGTACTCCAGCGCGTTCAGTTTGTGGTTGTCACCATTGCAGTATCCGATCTGGATCGGCAGTCCGCCAAATCCTTTTCTGCAGACCTCCGCCGCCTCCGGCACCTCCTCGAGTTGTTCCACGGACGGCACATAGACAACATCCTTCGGAAGAGGGGTGTGCTCCATCTCTTTCAAGATCTTCTCAAAAGAGAACTCTGTGACCACTTTCCCATACTTGCCGAAGGATGCGTCTGTCAGTTCCATTATCTTCATTTTTCCGACCTCCTTGTTTCGCCTTGTTACTGCTGCCATGGTCACAGTTTTTCCGGCACATCGTCCTCTCACTGTGCGTAAGAAGCCATCCCGCCCTGTTCTGTAACCTGTTGAGGTCATTTTATCAACTTTATACCCTGTTTACGACCAAATAATTGGCTTTTTAATGCCCATTTCTTATCTTTTCTTTCTGTACTCACTGGGCAGCATCCCGTACTTTTTCTGAAATGCCCTCGCCAGAGCCTTGCTCCCGGAAAATCCGTTCCGAATCGCCGCCTCTGTAATGCTGTACCTTCCGCTCTCCAGATCCTTGACCGCGTACCCCAGCCGGATGCTCTGGAGATAACTCTTAAAAGTGATCCCCGCGTATTTCTGGAACATCCGTGAAAGGTAAGTGGGCGAATATCCGAATATCCTGGCGAGCTCCTCCAGAGACATCTCACCCGCATAATTTTCTTTCATATAAGAAGTGATGGCGGACAGCCGGTTCAGATTGCGGTTCTTTCTCAGATATCCCTCATCCACCTCTGTCAGACGGTAATCTTTGACCAGCAGATACATGATGTTGTAAAAGATACTTTTCAGTTTCATATCATAGCCGCATCCCTTATCACAATGTACCTGATACAGCTCTTTTATCAGTGCCATAAACCTCTCATCCCGCTTTCCCGGCTCATGGGTAAACCACACAAACTGTTCGCCGGTGAAATAATTCTCGAACATCTTAAGAGGGATCTGGAGCACCACCGTCTCGTTGGGTTCCGGAGAATCGATGGCATGGACTTCGTTGGAGTTCACGATCATGAACTCATCCGCCGAGAGATCCCACAGCCTGTCTTCGAGATAGAACCCCAGGTTTCCCCTGCACACGGCAAAGATCTCGATGGACCGGTGCCAGTGTTTCTCCCGGAAATAGTTTCCTTCCCTTCCTTCAAACAGGAAGACCTTAAACGGCAGCCCCTCCTCCGGGACGACCAGTTCGTGGGAAAAGTTCATACGCATCCTCCTAACATCGTTTCTAAAAGTATAGCTTATTTTGCCTGTTTTCTCAACTTGTGCTATAGTAAACTGATACGGTTTATCGCCATAACGGTTACAGTTCGCACCGTACTCAGGAATGGGGAAACAAAGCGTCATGCTTGCATGTAAGAAATGTTTTCCCATTCCTGAGTGCGGGTGGAACTCGTGACCGGCCATGAAAGGAAGACATTTATGACAGAGATCTTGATCATCGAGGACGACAAAGGCCTGAACGCCGGCATCGCCATCGGGCTTGGAAATGAAACCTATCATTTTACCGGATGCAGCACCCTCGAGGAAGCCCGTGCTGCCATCCACGCTGCAGACTTCGATCTGGTCATCCTAGACCTGAACCTGCCCGACGGCAGCGGCTATGACCTTCTCAGGGAATACCGCCGGAGAAGTGACTCTCCGGTCCTGATCCTCACTGCCAATGACCTGGAGGTGAACGAGGTCATGGGCTTTGAACTGGGCGCCAACGACTATGTGACAAAGCCTTTCAGCCTCGCCGTTCTGCGCGCCCGGATCGAAAATCTCCTGAAGATCAGCACATCACGGCAGACAGACGCCCGGGGAAGTGACACCCGGACCAGGTCCCGTCTTTTCTATCAGGACGAAAGGCTTCTCCTGGACCCGGTCCATCTGCGGTTTGAAAAAGACGGACATGAGATCTCATTAAGCAGGACAGAACAGCGCCTTCTGCTGAAGCTTCTCGAAAACCGGGGAAATACCGTTCCCCGGGAACGGCTCCTGGAGACGATCTGGGATGATACAGAATACGTAGATGAGAACGCGCTCTCCGTAGCAGTGAGCCGGCTCCGCGCCAAGCTGGAAGACATCCCTTCCAAGCCAGTCCACATCCTGAACGTCTACGGGATCGGTTATGTCTGGAAGTGAAGTGCCGAGAGGAGGCGGTAGAATATGAACCCATTTAGCACAAAGCATACCTTTGAACTTCTGGATCAGATGCTGGACGACGCGATCGCCGGAACATTTCACGAATCCGACTACAACGAGACCGAGCTTTCCCGTCTGGAATCGAAATGGATGCGTTTCTTAAGCAACTCCGCCCTCGGACGGGAGCAGCTGGAACAGGAGCGCACTTCCATCCAGAAGCTGGTCTCTGATATCTCCCACCAGGTTAAAACTCCCATTGCGAACCTCCGGCTGTACGGAGAGATCCTGTCCGAGCGCCTCTCCGGGGAAGACAAAGCGCTGGCAGAACATCTTCTTCACGAGACTCAACTCCTGGAATTTCTGATCCAGTCCCTCGTAAAAGTATCCCGGCTGGAGGCCGGAACGATCCAGCTTGCCCGGGAGCCTCAGGCACTTCTCCCGCTCCTCCTCGACGTGGAAGAGCGCACTTCCGCCAAATGCAGAGAAAAAGGCGTTGCACTCGAGAAGTCCGGCTGGAACGAGGATGTCCGCGCCTGCTTCGACCAGAAATGGACTTCCGAAGCCGTATACAATATCCTCGACAATGCCGTCAAATATACGCCTCCCCACAGCACAGTCACAGTCCGCCTGGAGGAGTATCCCATGTTTGCCTGCATCCGCATCGCGGACCAGGGACCGGGCATCACAGAAGACGAGGTGCCCCGGCTGTTCGACCGTTTCTACCGGAGCCCCAGGTTCCACGAAGAGGAAGGCGTTGGGCTGGGACTGTATCTTGCGCGCGAGATCATCCGCAAGGAGGGGGGATATATCAAAGTCCGTTCAAATACCGGCCGGACTTCTTCCTATGCACCTTCTCTCTCAGGTACCTCTACTGAAAGCAGGACCGGTGCGGAATTTTCTGTCTATCTGAGAAAATCTCCCCCCTCTTTGGAAGACAATTGACTCCTCCCACGTAATCCTTTCAGAACTGTTAGATTTCAGAAAGTGTGTGGAAAGATTATTATGGTAAAGTCTGTTCATAAAAGTGGATAGACTTTTTATCATATGGGAAAGACTCGCGAGCGGGTCTTGACACAGAAGGAGGCAGACCTATGCAGAACATCTTAGAGACAAAAGACCTGAGGAAATATTACGGCACAGGGAACAACCGGGTCCGTGCCCTGGACGGGGTATCCCTCTCTGTAAAACAGGGAGAGTTCGTCGCAGTC
>DWXK01000084.1 GCA_019119205.1 Candidatus Mediterraneibacter intestinavium | reverse complement strand
CTGTAGTCTGCCACTGCCGCCGCCTTGATGATGATGTCCTGGCCTGCTGACCGCTCCGTGACCTGATTGAACATCTCCTTCGCCGTAGTCACCGGTACGAAGTCAATGAACTGAGGCGGTTCCAGCATGGACGGACCGCTCACCAGCGTAACGTTCGCTCCGCGCCGCATGCAGACTCTCGCTATGGCATAGCCCATTTTCCCGGTAGAATGGTTGGTGATATACCTCACCGGATCCACCGGTTCCTGGGTCGGTCCCGCCGTCACAAGGACGTTCAGGCCTTCCATGTCTTTCTCATACGCGGTGTCCCTCAGGATATATTCCAGTAAGAGCGCCGGCTCCGGCATCTTTCCTGCTCCTGTATCGCCGCACGCCAGATATCCCACCGCCGGAGTGATGGTCTCATAACCATATCCGCGAAGGATCTCAAGGTTGTCCTGCACGACCGGATTCTCAAACATATTCGTGTTCATCGCTGGCGCGATAAACTTCCGGCATTTGCACGCCATGACCGTAGTTGTCAGCATGTCGTCCGCGATGCCGTGGGCGAGCTTGCCGATCACGTTGGCGCTGGCGGGAGCGATCATCACCACATCTGCCTGTTTCGCCAGCGAGACATGCTCCACATTGAACTCAAAATTCCGGTCAAACGTATCCACCAGACATTTATTGCCCGTCAGTGTCTCGAAAGTGATCGGATTGATGAAATTCGTGGCGTTCTTTGTCATCAGGACATGTACATCCGCGTTCAGTTTCTTGAGCGCACTCGCCAGGTATGCCGTCTTGTATGCCGCGATACTGCCTGAAACTCCAAGCAGGACTGTCTTTCCTCTGAGCATAGTTTACCCCCTTTCTTTTTTCTGCTCCATTATATTGCATGTGTCCCGAAAAATCAATGTAAAGGTATCCGGCTTCCATCCCTACCTATACTTTACGCTCTGCTCTCTTTCCGCCGACTGCCCGCAGCAGCACCAGCATCACCACCGGGAACAGGATCGCCGCCAGCAATCCCGCCTTCAGGCCATACTGCGGAAGGTTCTCCGCCACCAGGCTGACAACGCCCGGTCCCGCCGCGCATCCCACGTCTCCCGCAAGAGCGAACAGGGCGAACATCAGCGTTCCTCCCTGCGGGCAGTGTTTCACCGCAAGGCTGAAGGTACCGGGCCACATGATCCCCACGGAGAGTCCGCACAGCGCGCAGCCCGCCAAAGCGAGCAGCGGGTTCTGCATAAAGACTGCCAGGAGATAACTGCACACACACAGCACGCCGCTTCCTGCCATGAATCTCCGCAGATCCATCTTCTCACCGAATTTTCCGTAAAATGCCCTGGCACTTCCCATGAACACGGCAAAGAGGCATGGACCGAGGAGATCTCCCATCGTCTTTGAGAGGTTCAGCCCCTCCTCAGCAAACATGGACGCCCACTGGGACATTCCCTGTTCCGACGCCCCCGCACAGATCATCAGTCCGATAAAGACCCAGAACATGCCGGACGATATCAGGCTTTTTGCCGGGAGCTGCTCATCCTCCTCCACCAGTCTCCGGAGCGGTACTCTCGTAAAAAGAAGCAGGTTCAGGATCGGTACAATACTCCATAGGATCGGGATCATATACCAGCGTTCCATCCCAAACACGGTGAATCCGACTGTGGAGAGGACCACCACCGCCACATGTCCCCAGCAGTAGAAAGAATGGAGCAGGCTCATCGCCGCATCCTTGGCATTGGATGAGGGAGCCGCCTCCACGATAGGACTGATAAGTACCTCGATCAATCCGCCTCCCACTGCGCCCAGCGCCATCGCAGCCACCAGGCCCAGGTACGCATTTTCAAGGACAAAAGGAAGCGTCCCCATACAGATCAGCCCCGCCGCACTGCACAGGTGGGCAAGGATCACGGAAGCCCGGTATCCGATCCGGTCCGCATACTTTGCCGCTGCGATATCCGTCAGTATCTGAACTCCGAAATTGATGGTTATGAGCAGCCCGATCCGCTCCAGCGAGATCCCGAACTCCCGCTGGAATGTCAAAAACAGAAGCGGCGCAAGGTTGTTGATGACCGCCTGGACCACATATCCCGCGTAGCACGCATATATCGTATAGTTATAATTTTCACTGATCTTTTTCCCTCTCATACCCTGTTTCCTCCTGAGCGCATTATGCCCTCCATTATACTCTGTGTCCGATTATCACACAACTTTTTCATGCATAAATTTTCCCTTTTTGACAGATGCTGTATTCAGTTCACATATTTCATATATACCATGAAAATATCTGTTAAAGGAGGAACTCAGAATGGATGAACAGACAAGAAAACTTCTGGAAGAATGCAGTTCAGGATGTCGAATGGCAGTAGACAGTTTCAGACAGGTGCGTGAGTATGCTGAAGACACGAACCTGATCCGGCTGATCGACGATTATACAGAAAAGCACCGCCAGCTCGAAGAGGAGGCCGCTTCACTTCTCAAAGAGGCAGGAAAGCCGGAAAAGGAGCCCGGAGTCATGGCGACCACACTCTCCTGGTTCACCACAGGAGTCAAGCTGACCATGGACAGCAGCAACTCACAGATCGCAAAACTGCTCATGGACGGATGTAATATGGGGATCAAAACGCTGGGAGAAAAGGCAAACCAGTACGGGAATGCCGACAGAAAGGCTTCCGCGCTCACGCAGAAGATCATCCGGACAGAAGAAGAGCTGATGAAAAAACTCCAGGAATATCTCTGATACATCCTGCCCTGCTGATGATGTACATCAGCAGGGATCCTCAATTTTTTCTTAAATTCTTTCCCATTTTTCGTTTTTTTCTACTCTTTTTCTCCAAAATGTTCTATACTGTCCGCAGAACATTGTTTCTAAAAAGGAGTACATACAGCCATGCTGAGATCATACATTGCATTTGATGTCGAGACGACGGGGCTCGATCCGCAGGAAAATGAGATCATTGAGATCGGAGCGCTGAAAGTCCGGGACGGGAAGGTCGCGGAAAGGTTTATGGAGTTTATCCATCCCGTTTCCCCCATCTCCGCGGCGATCACCAACCTCACCGGGATCACGAACGATATGGTATCTTCCGCCCGACCCCGCAGGGCCGTGCTCGCGGACTTCATCGATTTCTGCGAGGATGACGTCCTCATCGGGCACAATGTCTCTTTTGACTACAGCTTTATGAAAGCCGGCGCCGCACTTGACAATATGCCTTTTGAAAAAATGGGTATCGATACGTTGAAGATCGCGAGAAAAGTCCACAAAGCTTTCGAGTCAAAGAGCCTGGGGCATCTCTGCGAATATTACAATATAGAAAATAAGTCCGCCCACCGCGCCTATCACGACGCCCTCGCTACGGCGAAACTGTATCAGACGCTGGCACATTATTTTGAGGCGGAAGATCCGAAGCTCTTCAAACCTGTGCAGCTTACATATAAGGTAAAGAGACCACAGCCCGCCACGCCGAAGCAGATCGCGTTCCTTGAAAGCCTGATCCGTAAAAAAGGCGCGGCGGTCCAGTGGGATCCGGAGACGATCAGCCGGAGTGAAGCGTCCCGGCTGATCGACGGGCTTTTGAAAGGATAGCGTCAGTGTTTCTTCGCCTCTCCCTCCGGGAAGATGATCTTGAACATAAAGAAGAAGATCACCATAGATACGCCGCCTGTGATGAAGGTCACAAGGATGTTATAGACTGCCGGCGGCACATATGCTGCCGCAATGGGCATCCACAGGTTATTGAAACCGTTGCAGATCAGGGAGATCGCAACCCATGCGATAAAATACCACATCGCCTGATATGCCACGTTGCCGTGGCTCTTAAACGTGATGTTCCTCTGCAGCGGGAAGTTGATGCACTGTGCCACAAAAGAACCAATCTCATAGCTGATAAAGTATCCGATCCCGCCGCCGATCATCACGGCTCCCGCCTCATCATAAAGGACATTGTATCCCAGCAGGCTCCATGTAAACTCTACGCCGAAGAGATCCATATGTACCTGAGGCCACATAAACTCTGTGCCCGCCAGCCCTTCCCCGAGTATTCCCGGAAGGAAGGTGAAAAAAAGATACTGGATGATCGTCACTCCCATGCTGAACACGAAGAAATAAAAGATCTGATACAGCCATTTCGCCAGTTTCGGATGCTTCGCCTCGAACTTTCCCCAGGTCTTCGCCCAGCCCGAGTCCGCCGGCTTCTTTCCGTTCTCTACTTTTACTTCTGTGTTCGCATTTTCTGTATTTGTCATGTTCTTAGCTGGACTTTGTTACTTTGCTGAAAACACATGTAAATTTTTCTTAAAAAAAGTATAAGATTCCTGTAAAAAAAGTACAATGCCAAAAAAGAAATATGCTATAATCAAAATGCATAGTAACTTTTCACAAAAAATAAATCATTCAGGAAAAAGTGGGAAAATGTTTGAATTGAATCAATTAGAGCAGCTTGTTACCATAGCGAAATACGGTACGCTCTCAGAAGCGGCTCAGAAACTTTATATCTCCCAGCCCGCTCTCAGCCGCTCCATGCAGAAGTTTGAGAAAGAACTGGGCTTTCCTCTTTTTGAGCATAAAAAAAATAAGGTCATCATGACTCCTACCGGTGTTCTGGCAGTGTCCTACGCCAGAGAGCTTTTAAGAAGAGCAAAGGAGATGCAGTCACAGCTGACTCTTTATCACAAGACCCGAAATACGATCTCCATCGGTTCATGCGCTCCGGCTCCTTTGTGGGAACTGGTCCCCATGCTGTCTGAAAGATTTCCGGATATGGCCATTGCCTCCGAGGTCCAGGCTGACGAAGAACTGCTCTTTTCCAAGCTGAAAGAAGAAGTTTACCGGATCGTCACGACCACTTCGCCGCTGGAGGAAGAGAGGATCGTCTGCAGGCCTTTCCGGGAAGAGAAGCTGTACCTGGCAGTGCCGGACGATCATGAACTCGCCAGCTGCAGCGAGTTGTATCTGAAAGACCTGAAAAACCTCACCATCATTCTCCACAGCAGGATAGGCTTCTGGTATGATCTCTGTATGCGTGAAATGGAAAATCCGAATTTTATCATGCATGATGATTTCGATCAGTTTATCACACTTACATCCGCCAGCACCCTTCCTCATTTTGTGACCGATATCTCCCACCAGCGGTTCAGGCGCACGGATAACCGGCATCTCATCCACATCCTTGATCCGGAGGCAAATGTGACCTATTACTGTTCCTGTCTGGAAGAAAACGAGATGTATCTGCCGCCCGCGCTGTGAGCAGATACAAAAAGAACAACCGCCAAAGTGGTTGACCTCATAAGTTTAGTTTTAAAACCGCCCTTACTCGCCAAAGTACAAGGGCGGTTTTGTTATGCTTTAAAAAAGTTGACCTTTGATAATTCTGGTATTTTGGACATTTTTTGGACATTCTTGATTTTCCTGTATAATCATGGTATACTACTTCACGTTGCAAAGCCCACGAAAACCAAGGTCTACCGGGCTTGCCGCCGATTCCCGGCGTTAAATGAATCGAGTGTTCGAGACCTTCCACTCGTAAAACAAAACTAAAGGAGAACAGAAAAATGAAAACACTCAAACAGAACAAAGTGCTGTTCATAGCACAGGCGGCGATGATCGCCGCGATCTACGTTGTGCTGACTGTTGCCGGCGCATCTTTCAGTTACGGAGAGGTTCAGGTGCGGATTTCCGAAGCACTGACCATTCTTCCGGTATTTACCCCCGCTGCTATTCCAGGATTATTTATCGGCTGTCTTCTCAGTAATATACTGGGCGGATGCATCCTTCCGGATATCATCTTCGGAAGCCTGGCTACCCTGATCGGTGCGATCTTTACCTGGATGCTCCGGAACAAGAACAAGTTTCTCGCTCCGCTGCCTCCGATCATCGCAAATATGATCGTGGTGCCGTTCGTTCTCAGATACGGATATCAGGTGCCGCTGCCTATCCCGTTCATGATGCTGACAGTAGGGATCGGAGAAGTGATCTCCTGCGGCGTGCTGGGCATGATACTTTATACTGCGCTGAGCAGATATAGAAATGTGATTTTTCACGCACAGGTATAGTCTTGAAAACCAAAAGAGGAAGAAGTCATCAGATGCTTCTTCCTCTTTTTTCTTTCTTCTTTATCAGTTTTTCAATCTCTTTGTCCCGAAAATATGCCGTTCACCCTTATATCTAAACAGCTACTGGATATACCCGATAAACGCATTTCCGCTTCCGCTCACCATATCTTCCATATCATTTACGCTCACCGTCTCTTCTTCCCCGGTCTCCGGGTCGATATAGGTAATGTCGGTCCGCGTATATCCGGTCAGCAGGATCGCATGGCTGGAATCCGTCATGGCGATCATCGGGCATCCTTTGTTGATCACATAGAGCACCTGATCCAGGGTACATCCCGTCAGATCGACCTGATGGGCATTATACTGTTCCATGTACCTCTCGCACGCCGCAAGCGATGTCTCTCCGTCCTGTGTCCGGAACGGCTCTGCTTCGATCGAGTAGGCAAGGTCCCTGTTTCCGCTCTCCCAGATATATGCCTGATCAGAGGAGATGACTACCCCTGAAATGTCTGCTGCCGCCTGGATCGCATTTCCGGCATTGTCGTAGATTCCTTCCAGTTCTCCCATGCCATATACATAATACTTGACCCCTTCACCGCTTCCGCTCAGCGTAATGGTCAGCGGTTCGCTCAGTACAAGCTCATTCGGGGTGATCACCTGAGGCTCTGTATTCTCGATCCCTTCCGCAAAAGTCAGCCTTGTCTGCGTCTGCATCCGCTCCGTCGTATATGTCGCAAGTGAGATCGTGCTGTCGGAGCGCTCTACATTGTTGGTGATGAACTCCTGGTCCGTGGACTGATACGTATCTCCGTTCTTCCGTACACGGTTCAGTGTCACCATATTTCCCTGTACGAGGATCCCTGTTGTGTACACATTATCATCTGTAAAGGAATAGGATGCCGCGGTCTCATTGTCCGAGTTGCGGATCTCCAGTTCATACATGGGAGTGATCTCCTCGCCAGACGCGGTCTTCCCTGCATCGTCCGCATTGATCTTTCCGTAGATAAAGTCTCCGTTCACAAATCCCAGAGGCCGGATCCCTTCGCTTCCTGATGCCTGTATCGTGTACTCGTCGCCGGACGTCAGGTTCATCACTCTGATCTCTGTGGCAGTATAGATCGAGCCGTTCGTCTGATACGCCATGAGATGTCCGTCGTCTGAGACTGCGTACTGACCCTCTTCCAGTTCTTCCGCAAGCACTGTCTGCTCATCATTTTCGAGGTTGATCTGGTACAGCGTCCCCTCCGCGAGCACATAGAGCATTTCCTGTCCATGGTTATAATAGACCATCTTTCCCAGTTCATCCTCTGCGATGGCAAAGGACTTTGTACTTGGGATAAACGCTTTTTCTTCTATCGCGTTTTTATTGATATCAAAATAATAGATACCGACGCCAACTTCTCCTTCATGGTTTCCCCGGTTCATATATCCATAGACCGCAAACGCCATGCTTCCGTCATTCTCCAGGCTGATGATCCTCACCGCATGCTGATCGTTCCGGCTGCGCTCGTCGCTTCCTTCCTGGTTTGCAAAGCTGAAGACCCTCAGGAGTTCATCTGTATTCTTATTGTAGAGCCAGAGATCCCTCTCCTGCACAAATGCTGCGACTGTGTCATCCTCGTTTGTCACATACTGGATATCCCCGGACGCGATCCCGAACCGGATCCCGTTCTCATCCACTGCCTGGAGATTTGCATTGAACACCTGCTGCATATCCCTGTTATAATCCAGAAGGTAGATCGTGTCTCCGCTCAGCCTGACCCGGAAAAATTCTTTGATATTGTAGGTCTGCAGCTGCCCGTTGTCGTCCTCGCAGTTCACCTGATATTTTGCCAGGAGAGACGTATACACACTGTTGCTCTCCTTGATGCTCCAGTTCACATCCCCGATCACCTCGGGATTCAGTTCTCCCCACTGGATATGGGTGATGTCCGAATGGATATTCACTGTCTGGTATGTGGTGTTATCACTTTCTTCTCCCGGCTCCAGGTAGGTGCTCAGTTCCTCCGCCGCGCTCTTCCCAATCGCCTTCGTGTGGAAATCCTGGGCAAAGGCCAGGCACTCTGCAGCGGTGATCTCAGCAGGCATTTCGATCCTGGTATAATAGCTGACTGTTTTGTCGCCCACTGTCAGAAGCACACGGAGCACAGCCTCCTGCACAGAATCCGACAGTGCGTCTCCCAGCTCGAGCGCCATCGGCTCATCCTCTGTGATCTCTCCCACTTCGCCTGTCTTATAGGTTTCCTCCCCGTTCAGGGAATATACCTCATACTGGATCCGGCTGACTTCCTGTCCGCCCGCCTTCAGATTCATCTGCAGCGTTCCGTTTTCTTCCAGCGGGGTGATCGTATCCCGCATCGCGGTGATATCCATCTCGTCCACATATCCGAACAGTGTGTTCACTTCCCTGTCATCTACGATAAAAGAAACTCTCGGCAGGGAAGCTGCGCCGATATCTACGATCTCATCCTCCGCCCCTCTGTTCAGGACAAGACTGCTGACAATGAGGGCTATGATAAATATGACCCCCAGTATGACTCCTTTGATTACCCTTCTTTTCATTATTTATCCTTCCCCTCTTTCTCTTTCAAAAGCTCCCCCAGCATCGGCTGCACACTCAGGAATCCCTCGAACCGTTCAATCTCAGCAGCAGCTTTTTCATTTCTTCTGCCCGTTTTTACGGCTCTCAAAAGGATATTTTTCGGTGTGTGCTCCATGTCGATAAACTCCAGGACCTGGGTCTCATATCCCTCCCTCTCAAGATATTTCGCCCGAAGCCCGTCTGTCGCCAGCGCCGCGAACCGTTCCTTTAAAAGTCCGTAATCCATGACCGGCGCCAGGATCTCATTTTTCATCTGACCGTTCAGTTCATGCTGGCAGCACGGAACAGACAATATGACTTTCGCGTTCCAGCCGATAGCTTTCGCGAGCGCAAAATCCGTAGCTGTATCACAGGCGTGGAGCGTCACCACCATATCTACCTGGTCCACTCCGTCATAATCCGCGATATCCCCCTCGAGAAATGCCAGCTTCTCATAACCGTATTTCTCCGCCAGGCTGCTGCAGTGCCGGATCACATCTTTCTTAAGGTCCAGCCCTATGATACGTATGTCATATTTTTTCAGCTCATGCAGGTAATAATACATGGCAAAGGTCAGATAAGATTTCCCGCATCCGAAATCCAGGATCGTCAGTTCGCGTCCCCGGTCCAGCTGCGGAAGAATGTCCTCGATAAACTCCAGAAACCGGTTGATCTGCCGGAATTTGTCGGTTTTTGACCGGATAACTTTCCCGTCCTCCGTCATCACTCCGAGGTCTCTCAGGAATGGGACCGGTATCCCTTCTTCCAGGATGTATCTCTTTTTCCGGTCATGGGAAAGGTCTGCTTTCTGCGCCGCCTCTTTTTTCTTCTTCCGCTGGACTGTGACTTTTCCCTTCTTGCTCACCAGTATCGTGATATCTTCCTTCACCGTCTCGATCTGCATCTGACGGAAATCTTCCATATATAATGCGGCCCTCTCCCCTGCCGCCTCCGGAGTGAGATTTTCATGAAATGCCTGGGTCTTTGTAAAAGATTCAAACTGGAAATAAAACTCGCCTCTTTTCTCCAGAGGACGCATCTTTACTTTTATTATGCCCTCTTTTTTTCTCGGTCCGCTTATCGTCCCACGTATAAACTCTATATTCAAAGTATTTTTCAGCACGTTACGGATTTCTTCCATATAAATAAACACCTCTTGCTGTTTTTCTGATTTTCGTCTTAATTGTAAAGCAAAACTCTGTGCAAAGCAAGACATAAGCATCCAGGCAGAAAGACCGGACCGTCAGCGCGCCTTCTGCTGGGCGCCCGCTGCCGGTCCGGTCTCTCGTCTCTTTCTGTCCGTCTCTTTTCCGTTCTTTATGCCTGATCCTTTTTGATCAAAAATCCCTTTGCTTCCAGCATGTCCGCGATCAGATCCAGCGTCTCCTCACTGTCCGCCTCGACCAGATGGTAATGATAATCTGAAGTGATATTTTTCAGCGGGCTGGATTTCCCTCTTCGGATATCCTCGATAAACTCAGCTGCTTTTCTCCGGGAAGTGATGTTCAGCGGAGCCTCCATATGCCCATAGACTTTGTGGTTCACCATAACATTCCGCACACATCCCCCGAGATCCACAATGGAATAAAGTTCTTCCTCAAGCTGGTCGTCTGTATGCCTTACCTTGAACGTCCTGCTGACAGCAGACCGCTCATTCAGCACATACCCTCTGTTTGTGGACAGTATCTCATATCCCGCCGCGCGGATCAGCGCGATATCCTGCACGATCACCTGACGGCTTACGCCGAAGGACGCCGCGAGCGCTGTCCCGGATACCGGCGCCGCACTGTCCTTTATCCTGCTGACGATGGCTTCTCTTCTCTCTGATCCGGTCATCCCGTCTCATCCTTTCTTTTGCCTTACTTACTCTATAGCATGAAGGTTTTTCATGGAAATGTCAAGTATCGGCGCAGAATGTGTCAGCGCCCCGCTGGAAATGTAATCCACTCCGATCTCAGTCAGGCGGCTGATGTTTTCCTTTGTCACATTTCCCGAACATTCTGTCTCAGCCCGTCCGCCGATGATCTCCACTGCCTCCCGCATCTCCTCCGGGGACATATTGTCCAGCATGATGATGTCGGCTCCCGCCTCGACTGCCTCTCTGACCATATCCAGATTTTCGACTTCGATCTCTATCTTCCTGACAAACGGCGCATAGTCCTTTGCCATCTTGATCGCCTTTGTGACGCTTCCCGCCGCTCCGATGTGGTTGTCCTTGAGCAGTACGCCGTCCGAGAGATTGTAGCGGTGGTTATATCCTCCGCCGACCCGCACTGCATATTTTTCAAAGATACGCATATTCGGAGTAGTCTTCCGGGTATCCAGAAGTTTGGTCCGCGTCCCCTTGAGCAGTTCCGCTACAGAATGAGTATAGGTCGCGATCCCGCTCATCCTCTGGAGATAATTCAGCGCCACTCTCTCCCCGGAGAGGAGCACGCGGATATCTCCCGTCACCTTTCCCATGAGCTGCCCGGCTTTCACTTCATCTCCGTCCTTACAGTAAAATTCTGCCTCCGTCTTTTCATCCAGGAGTTCGAACACTCTACGGTACACATCCAGCCCTGCCACGATCCCGTCCTGCTTGCAGATCAGTTCCACTTCGCCTCTCACAGCTTCTTTCATCACCGCATTGGTGCTCACATCTTCACTGGATATATCCTCTTTGAGCGCCTCCAGGATCAGATGGTCACTTTGAAGCGTCATTGTAATCTTATTCATTTCTTTATCTCCTTATTTATTTTCTTCATTAAACTTTTCTCTGATCTTTCCTGCTGCCCTCTTTGCAAAGACAAGGCTTTCCAGAAGGGAATTGCTCGCCAGCCGGTTCGCCCCGTGCACTCCATTGCAGCTTGTCTCCCCCACAGCATACAGATCCTCCATCGAAGTCCGGCTGTCAGAATCCACCCAGATCCCGCCCATAAAATAATGCTGTGCCGGGACCACCGGGATGCTTTCCTTCGTCACATCATAGCCCTCCTCCAGGCAGTGCTCATAGATATTTGGAAAATGCTTCAGGATCGTCTCTTTGTCGATGTTTTTCATGGACAGCCACACGTGGTCCGTGCCGTCTTTTTCCATCTGCTCCTGGATCGCCTTTGTCACCACATCCCTGGGCAGGAGCTCATTGACAAAGCGTTCTCCGTCTTTGTTCAGAAGGATAGCTCCTTCTCCTCTCACAGATTCAGAGATCAGAAATCTGCGCCCCGGCTTCTCAGAGTACAGCGTAGTCGGGTGGATCTGTACATAGTCCAGATTCTCCAGACGGATCCCGTGTTTCTTTGAGATCTCGATGGCGTCCCCTGTAAGATGAGGGAAATTAGTGGAATGCTTATACCTCCCGCCAATCCCTCCGCTGGCAAAAATAGTCTGGTCCGCCCGGATCTCTATCTCTTTCCCGTCAGCATCTTCTGCAAGGATCCCTGCGCACCTGCCGTCTTCCTCTATGATATCTTTCATCGTAGTATACTCATATATCTCGACATTGGCAAGCTGTTTTACCTGCTCCAGCAGCTTGCTGGTGATCTCTTTTCCCGTAACATCCTCGTGAAAAAGGATCCTCGGTCTGGAGTGCGCTCCTTCTCTTGTGAACGCATACCCTTGCAGCAGGGGCGCCCTGTCATTGCACTGCTCCTCCTCTTCCCCATCCTTCTCCTCTTTCTGAAACTCCACGCCATAACCGATCAGGTCATGGATGATGTCCTGAGAACTGCGGATCATGATGTCAACGGACTCCTTCCGATTCTCATAATGCCCTGCTCTCATAGTATCTTCAAAATAACTGTCATAGTCTTCTTCATTTCTCAGGACACAGATCCCGCCCTGTGCCAGAAAAGAATCACTGCTCTCCAGATCTGACTTTGTGATCATGATGATCTTTCTGTCCTCCGGCAGGTTCAGGGCGCTGAACAGCCCCGCCGCCCCGGTCCCTGCGATCACCACATCTGCCTTCATTCTCATTGTCCTTTAACCTCTTTTCTCCTTTATTTCCTGCACGCTCGTCTCACTGTAACAGGCTTATCCCAGAGCCAGCATCCTCTCCAGCGGGCGCTTCGATCCTGTCCTAAGCCCTTCATCCAGGACAACTTCATTCTCCCCTGTCTTTAATACATGGAGGATCTTCTCCGGTGTGATGCTCTTCATATCCTGGCATACCGGCTCTGTCTCAGTAAAATAAAAACGTTTTCCCGGACAGCGTTTCGCAAGCTCGTACTTTACCCCGATCTCCGTACAGATGATAAATTCGTCCGCACTGCTCTTTTCTGCAAAACTGATGATCCCCGAGGTGCTGCCTGTGTAGTCCGCCATCGCGACAACTGCATCCGGGCACTCCGGATGTACCAGAACCATCGCCTGCGGATGAGCTTCTTTTGCCCTCCGGATCTCATCGATGCTGATCTGCGCATGGATGGGGCAGAATCCGTCGTTGTATACAAAATTCTTCTCCGGCACCTGCCCTGCCACATAATGGGCCAGGTGGCGGTCCGGGATAAAGAAGATATTCCGGTTCGGCAGCGCCCGCACGATGTTTACCGCATTTGCCGAAGTCACGCACACATCGGAATGCCGCTTCAGCTCTGCGGTTGAGTTGATATAACATACGACCGCCAGGTCTTTATAGCGTTCTCTCATCTGCCGTATGGTCTCGGCGTCCGCCATATGAGCCATGGCGCAGTCCGCCGCGGCATCCGGCATCAGCACCGTCTTCTCCGGATTCAGTATCTTTGCGCTCTCCCCCATAAAGGAGACTCCGCAGAATACGATGGTCCGCTCCTCCAGCCCCACTGCAGCCTTGCTCAGATAGAATGAGTCCCCTATGTAGTCTGCAAGCTCCTGCACCTCCGGCCGCACATAATAATGCGCAAGGATCACCGCATTCTTTTCCTTTTTTAATTGTTCTATCTCTTCTCTTACTGTCATCACACTACCTCACAGTTCTTTTTCCCGGTTAGTATACCACTGTAATTTACATGTGACAAGACAGATGAATTTACAAAAATTTTACATCATATTCCCTTTTTTCCGACAAATTGATCATATCTTCTCATATATCACACTGAAAACAGTACTTTCCCCTAAGAACAAAGAGAGCCGGTGAAAAACAGAAAAACAAGTCCCTGTCTTTCACCGGCTCTCACTTTATCGCCACAGCGCCTGTCATTTATTTTCCGCCGGTATACACCGCTCTCGTCCGCTCTCCGTCATCCACAAGTTCCACGTCCGGAAAACTCTGGATATACTGCTTAAACTGGGAGAACCCGTAGTCACGCACCTTGAAATCACCGAATTTCAACCTTATCCTGTTCCCAAGAGACCCAAGCGAGATACCGAACCGCCCGTTACTCTGGATCTGCTGGATGATGTACTCCTCCAGCATCTCCTTTTTGCTCCTGTCCTCATAGAGGGTGACAGAGACCTTCGTCCCTTCCTGGATCAGCTTCAGCTTCGGGAACGTCTCCAGGAATTTTGACAGCAGGCTGTATCCATATCTTCTGACGTCAAAGTCTGGATACAGCTTGACCAGACGGCTCCCGACCTCTCCAAGCCCGGTCTCCCGGTCGTCATTCTGATTCTCCGTGATGATCTTGACCACCGCTTCCTCGATCTGCTCCCGCGTCGCCGCGGTCACTTTCTTCGTCTCCTTCCCATGAGAATGAGACGCTGCCTGCTGCTCATCCTTTTCCATCGTATTGTCTTCCAGGAGAAGTTCCAGGACGGTGAATATGTCGCATGCCTTTCGGAAAGGGGACGGCGTTTTATCTTCTCCCATCCCGATGACCATCTTTCCGCTCTCCCTGAGACGGCTGGCGAGCTTTGTAAAATCGCTGTCACTGGACACCAGACAGAACCCTTCCAGCTCGCTTGTATACAGCATGTCCATCGCATCGATGATCATTGCGGAATCTGTCGCATTCTTCCCATGTGTATAGCTGAACTGCTGGATCGGCGTGATCGAATTCTGAAGCAGTTCTTCCTTCCAGCTGGCATTGTTGGTCTTTGTCCAGTCCCCATAGATTCTCTTATAGGTCACATTCCCGTACTTGGACAATTCATCCAGTATAGGCTTGATATATTTTGCGGAAACGTTATCTGCATCGATCAGCAGCGCGAATCTGTCTTCCATGTCATATATTCCTCCCCGTCAAGATTCTTCCATACAAATGTCCCGTCTTCAAAGATCATATAGCTGTGCGCCGAATCCTCTTTCGGGATGGAGACCGATCCCGGATTCAGATAACGGTATGTACCTCCGTTCATATCCGGGATCTCCTCGCATGCCGGGATGTGGGTGTGTCCGTTCAGCAGGATATCTCCGTCTTTCAGCGGCGGCAGGTGATGCGGATCATAGACATGTCCGTGTGTCGCGAAAATGTTCACCCCATCCAGCACCAGATAACAGTAATCTGCCAGGATCGGGAACTCCAGTACCATCTGATCCACCTCTGTATCACAGTTTCCTCTCACACAGAGAAGTTCCTTTTTCATCGGGTTCAGCATCGCGATCACTTCTTTCGGAGCATATCCCTCCGGAAGATCATTTCTCGGACCATGGTACAGAATATCTCCCAGGAGCAGTAATCTGTCTGCCTTTTCTTTTTTATATGCTTCCAGCATCTTTGAACAATATACCGCCGAGCCATGAATGTCCGACGCGATCATCATTTTCATTTCAAATCCTCCGTCATTTTTTTATTTCTAAAGCCTTCTTTTTATTTGTCGCGTTATTTCTGTGATTTGATGGGTTTCCCGATCCTCCGAACGCATTATCTCCTGCATTTTTAAGTGTTCCTGCTTATTTTCAAGCCGTATTTTACACTTTTCCTCTTCTCACCGATTTCTCGTTTGTATACTTTTTAATTTCTTTTATATTTTATAAATTTTATTCAAAACTTTACAGTTCTTGTCTGTTTTGTTCTCCCCACAGCATCCTAAACTGCAGGCTTCAGCTGTCCTATCCACAGTTTTTTGCAGGATTTCTTTCATTTCCTACACGATATAATCCTCTTTCTTGAAAGGAATGTCAAACGCCTTCATTGCCTCAATAAGCTGATCTACGTTTTTCGGACTGTACAAAGGCGCACAGTCAAAATCCTGCTGCCCGAAGAATCCCAGCACAACCTGAGAAACCGTCGCGTTATGATCTCTGCACAGTTCTTTCACTCTCTCAGCCATCCTGATATTTCCTTCCGTATAATAGGGGCTGTCCTTTACGGCTTCCGGTCCTTTTGCAGCATATTTGTGGAAGAAGCCGCTGCACACGCCCATATACGGCATCAGAAGATTCTTTTTCACCTGTCTGTGATATTCCTGCATCCTCTCATCCACATAAACAAGGGTGTCATCCTCCAAAGGGTTCATATACTTATACCCCAGGTTCAAAAGGCACTGGTTTGCCGCAAACCCCCGGTAACCTTTCGATCTGCAGTAGTCATCTGCTGCCTTCATCCTCTCTGTCGTCCAATTGGAACATCCGTAATAACGTATCTTGCCCTCCCGGCGGAATCCTTCCATCGTCTCGATCAGTTCTTCCACAGACTGGTTCAGGTCGTCCCTGTGATAAAAGTAGATATCGATATAGTCTGTCCTGAGCTGACGCAGAGATCCCTCCAGGTCTGATATCATATCCGCCTTTGTCATCCTGCTGGCATGTGTATCCGGATTCTCCACCGTCATATCGGGATGTCCGCCTTTTGTCACGATCACGGCCCGGTTCCTCTTTCCGCTCCGCGAAAGCCAGTCACCGATCACACGCTCGCTTCTCGCCCGTTCCGGTTTTACCCAGTCTGAATATACATGCGCTGTGTCTATCAGGGATCCGCCCTGGTCCAGAAATGCATCAAATATCCTGTCTGCATCCTCGCCGTCCCAGGCAAGTCCCGCTCCTGTCGTTCCCAGTCCAAATGGGAAGATCTCTATGTCTGTTTCCGGTATTCTTATTTTTCTTTCCATTTTCTTTCTCCTTATAAATTTATTTTAAAAGTTCCTCTCTTTGATGCACCTCAGAGCCCGCAGCCCCTTTGCATAGTCAAGGAGCCGGTTGATATCTCTGTCCTGCCGTTTATACGATCCTTCGATCTCCTCAAGCACCTCTTCAGCGAGCCTGCTCTTCATCCGGATGCAGTCGCAGACCGTCCTGTCCACAGAATACACGCGGTAAGATCCATACTCAGTATTGACAGTCTCTATCTCGTCCTCCGCTCCGGTATTCTGGAAATAATACCGGTTTACCGGAAAGGCAAACTCCATCTTCTTTCTGTCCGACCTCTCTGTCGCGACCGAGATCACATCTGGTTCCTTCTTGAGAAGTTTCTGAAGATATGCCGCACTGTCCATACAGATGACTGCCTTCTCGTTTACCTTCCCGATCTCGATATATTTACGGTCTGCCGGTCTCTCGTATCCGCACTTGTTGCACCAGTACCATCCTCTGGCAAACTTGTCCAATATCTCCCGGTCTGCAAGTTCCTGGATCTGCGCGATAGTGACCCCCTCCTCTTTCAGCTGTTCAAAGTTCATATAGCCACGACTGTTGTGAAAGAGATCGATGATCTTGTCGTAGGTTTTTAACAGCATTTACGTCTCTCCTTTTCTGTGTGCGCTGATGCAGTACCTCTGGCAGCGTATCTGCACCAAATGTCCATGGTTTCACGATATTTAATGTTACACATATCTTATCATTCATATTTAAAAAGGTCAAGTGTTATTTCCCGTTATCACACACAGCTCCATTCACCTTACATTGTC
>DWXK01000083.1 GCA_019119205.1 Candidatus Mediterraneibacter intestinavium | reverse complement strand
ACTTTGACGTAGTTGTTGCAACACCGGATATGATGGGCGTTGTAGGACGTCTCGGACGTGTACTCGGACCGAAAGGTCTCATGCCGAACCCGAAAGCCGGAACAGTTACAATGGATGTAACAAAGGCTATCAATGAGATCAAAGCCGGTAAGATCGAGTACAGACTTGACAAGACAAACATTATCCATGTACCGATCGGTAAAGCTTCCTTTACCGAGGAGCAGTTAGCGGACAACTTCCAGACGCTTATCGATGCAATCAACAAGGCAAGACCGGCAGCTGTTAAGGGACAGTACCTGAAGAGCATCACTCTTACATCTACAATGGGTCCTGGCGTAAAGGTTAATCCTCTGAAGCTTGCATAATTAAAAGATATAAGAAAACGGCTCAGGCGTATGCCTGGGCTTTTTCTTTTTCTGCGCGCGTGGTATAATGATTGCGCTGAGCGCAATCCAGACCGACGTGGCCGGTCTGCCCCTGCTGCACAAGGATATGATACGACAGGAGGACAGAATGAGTCTGTTTGACAGAATTCCAGGTGAGTTCTATAAATTATTTACAAGTAAATATACAGAGTATTATATGACGTTTCTCGTGGCGATCTATAATGCCATGGAGCAGTCTTACTCCGTGCTCGGGCTGACAGAGAAAGAATGCCATGCCGTGATGAACGAGAGGATCGCGTCCGCAGCAATTCTGTGGGACGGTGAGAACTACGACGAGGACGGCGTTTTTCTTACCCGGTCCAATATGGCTTCTGTCTGCCTGAAGCATTTCGAAGACTGGGGGTGGCTCAGGCGGGATTATGACGAGACGCTGAACAGCTATGTGGTCACATTTCCGGAGTACAGTCAGATGTTTGTGGAGCTGTTTGCGAGGCTGATGGATGAGAGCGACAGTCAGGAACGGGAGAGCGTACTTGCGATCTACAGCCATCTCTATACATACAGCGTGGATAATGAGAAGAATAACGCAATTCTGAAAAGCGCGTTGAATGCATCGAAAAGGCTGGTTCGGATGCTTGTCAATATGCAGGACGGCATGAGAGGATATTTTGACGAACTTTCCAGACAGAAGAAGTTTAAAGGGATCCAGGATGTCCTTGTCAAAGAGATCAATAACAGCGACAGCCGGAAGTACGCGATCCTTACGACGACCGACAGTTTTTACCGGTATAAGGAAGCGGTCAGGGAACTGATCGTGAAGAATCTGGATGAAAATGAAGCGCGCAGGAGAAAGAAAGAGCGGGAACTGGCGACTCTCGAACCGGGCACGCCTGCATTTGTACGGTGCAGCCGGGCTATCGAGCTCTGCGCCGAAGCAGCGGATATTATGTTTCGGATCGGGCGGCAGTCGGATGTGATCGAACGCCGGTATAATAAGCTGATCGAGCAAAAGACGATTTTTGCAAGGCGCGCCGCGGCCCGTATCCGTTATATCATGCTGGAGGGAGCTGACGGAGACGACCGGACGGCGGCTTTTGTCAGCCTTCTGAACAGGAGCAGTAGAAAAGAAGAGATCATAATGTCTCTTTCGGAACGCATCAGGTTGAGCAGGCCTTATCAGCTCATGTCTCCTGACAGCCTTTATCAGAGAAAAACCAAAGAAAAGGATGTGTTTGAACCTCAGGCTGTGGAGCAGGAGGAGCAGGTCTCAGAACAGATGGATTCCTTTGTCCTGAAACCGCTTTATACCCGTAAAGAGATTGAGCGCTTCCGCAGGAAGAATGAGAAAGACGGAGTATTCCGCGTGACGGAGGACACAGTGCAGAGTATGGAAGACCTTGAGAAGCTGTTCTTTGTATGGCAGGAAGCTACAGAGACGGCCGGCGGAAACGGTGAGATCATACTTGGTGAAGACCGGGAAAACAGCGCGGGATTCCGTTATTCCAGGCTGGAGATCCGGAACGGCAGGAGAGGCACAAAGGAATAAACGGCGAGGAGACGAAGAGAAAGATTCGCAGTACAGGAAGGATAAATCTATGTTTACATATCTGGAAGAACAGACAGTGACAGAAGCAGAACAGATAAGAAAGACCATACAGGCGCTGTTTAAGCAGACCTGCATCCTGCAGGTGAAGTATGATCCGGCTACGCTGACGCCGAGAGACAACATGCAGTATGAGATCTGTGCAAGACATCGGGAATTTATTTCGGATTATATTGAGGTGCTGGGGTGTGAACTGGTGCATGATGTGCAGGAGCATATTTTCCGTTTGACCGGTGAACATGCACCGCAGGAAAAGCTTAGCCTTACAAGTACGGTGATCCTTCTCCTTGTCAGGCTGATCTACAGAGACCGGATCATGGGAGAAGGGCTGAATGCTCCTCTTACGACTTTAAAGGAAATCCGCGAATACGGGAAAAATACTAATCTGATCACGGAGAAGCTGACCCAGGCCCAGTGGAGAGAGGCTCTTTATCTGATGAAGATGCACCAGATCATCGAGGTGCCAGGAGCGGTGAAGGATGTGGAAGATGATACGCCCATCTATATCTATAACACGGTCAATCTTTTCGTGACGGCGGCGGATATCAACGCACTGATCGATGAATACAGAGAAGAGGAGGAAGAGCATGAGACAGCCGAAGAAGTTGTTTACCCGGATTCTGATCAATAACTGGGGCGGGATAAGCCACAAGATCCTGACCCTGCATGAGCATGTAAACCTCTTCAGCGGAAAGAGCGGCTCCGGGAAATCTACGGTAATGGATGCAATCCAGGTAGTCCTTTACGGAAGTGTATCTTCGAATTTCCTGAACAAGGCGGCGGATGATTCAAAAAATAAGAGAACCGTGCTCAGCTATCTGCGGGGGTCCCAGAAAGACGGAAGCGCCAACAGGGCAGGGATGGACTTCTGTTCCCAGATCGTGATGGAGATTGAGGATACGGGGAATCATATTACAACCTGTATCGGCGCGGCTTTTGAAGTGGGCAGGAGTGATACGGAGCTGAGACGCTATAATTTCTTCAGTCATTCCGGCCGGATGCCGGAAGATGAATATCTGATGAACGGCGTGCCGTATACGATCGACCAGATCAAAAAGCTGGCGAAAGAGCGGTCTGTCAGTGTGGATAACCGGGGGCATGGAGATGTGAACAGGGTTTATCCGTCAAAGGAAGCATATCTGAACACGCTCTACGATGTGATCTTCGGCTATGTGGAGCCTGGGCGGATGATCACTATGGAGAAGAGCGCCATTGCGCTTCGGATGACGAGCGGAACAGGTCAGTTTATCCGTGATTATATGTTTCCCAGGAGCAGGGAGAATACAGTTGCCGTGATCAGTGAACAGTTGGGGGCTTACAGGGAGATCCGGGAGAGAGTGGACGATCTGGAGAACCGGATCCGGATGCTGGTCGCTATCCATGAGACGGATCAGGAGCTGACCGGCGTCAGGGCAGACAAGCTCCATGCGGAGACGATTCTGAAATATATTGACATCGAGGGCTGCCGGGCAAGGCTTGCCTCCCGCGGGGATGATCTGGAACAGGCGAAAGAGGCGTCGGAGCAGGCGCAAAAGAGGCAGAGCGATGTGCAGGAGGAGCTTGCATCTCTCAGAAACCGTCTGATCGATGTGAAGGCAGAACTTAAGAACAGTGATTACGGCCAGAAGCAGCAGGAACTTCAGGAGACGGAACACACGATCCGGCTCCTTGCGGACAGTTCCGCCGACTGGCGCAGGATAATAAACGGCCTGAAACGCTGGGAGGACGACGAGACCGCCACGGATTATGTGAGCAACCGCGCCCTGCAGCTGATCGATGATTTCACCCGCGGAGAGGTGACAAAAGAGGCCTGCGATGAGCTGCGGACACATCTGAAAGCAGCCATGGATAATATTTCCGAGGAGCTGGCGGAAACGGCCGTATCGATCCGTGAGATGACGAAAGAACTCCGGGAGAAAGAGGACGCCCTGGAGGATATGAACAATGACAGAAAGCCATATCCGAAGGAGCTTAAGGAGGCCAGAAGGCAGCTTCAGAGCGCTCTTAGCGACCGCTATGGAAGGACGATACAGGTTCAGATATTCGCGGATCTTTTTGACATTACGGATGAAAGATGGAAGAATGCGATTGAAGGAAGGCTGGGGCGACTGAAAAAGAGTATGATCACCGAACCGGCCTATGCTCTGGACGCGGCGAAGATCTTCCGTAAGATGGATCGGTTTGAGGAGGCGGAGCTGATCAACAGCGCCGCTATAAAGAGGGAATCTCCTGCGGCGGATCCGAATTCTCTGTACGAGGCGGTACACACGGATCTGGATTATGTGGACTGGTGTCTGAAACGGTATCTGGGCAGGATTCAGAAGTGCGAGACCGTGGAAGAACTGGACAGCGTGCGCGACGGCGTGACGCCGGACTGTTATTCTTACAGTAATTATATTTTCCGCCATCTGCGCAGCAGAGATTACACGAAGGGCGCCTGCATCGGAACGAGGATATCGAAAGCCCGTTTGAAAGAGCTGGCGGATGAAATAGAGAGCCTTCAGGAGAATCTGATCGGCGAGCGCCAGACAGAAGCGGCTCTCAAAGATGCCCAGAAGTACGAAGCTTTGAGCCAGGAGACAGGACAGCTCATCCGTCTTTCCTCAGCGGCAGATGAGCTGGAGGAATACTACAAGAGGCAGGAGAGACTGCAGAAAGAGCTGCGGGAGCTGGAGGACGGATCTCGTGCGGCGGAGCTGAAAAATGAGCAGAACAGTCTTGAGACGGCGGTGACAGAGAAGGAAACAGTGGCTCAGGAGATCCAGAAAGAACAGATCCGTCTTGGCGGAGTGATCCAGACGGCAGAGAGGGATATCCGGGATCTGCAGACAAGACTTGACGAGCTTACCACAGGTTTTGTGCAGAATGAGGAGCTGACCGAAGAGGTGACCGCCCAGATCGCACGACGGACGGAAGCAGCTTACCGCCAGTCGGTAAGAGCCCGTCTTGACGAGCTCTCCGGAAAGGAAGAAGAGCTTACGGATGAGCGTGCGATAGCGAGGAATCGATTTAACAGAGAATATCCGTCGTACGGATTTACGGGCGTAGAGCACACAAATGACATATATGATCAAGTGCTGGAGCGCTGCCGGGAAGATTTCGAGCCGAAATATAAAGAAGAGTTCCGGAAGCAGTACGAGCTTGTCTATCATTCATTGAGAGATAATGTGATCGCCACCATACATGGGGAGATCAAGGCGGCTTACCGGCACAGGAGAGATATTAACCGGATGCTGTCAAAAATCCGGTTTTCCGACAGTATTTACCAGATCGATATCCTTCCGGCAAAAAATGAGAACGGCCAGTTCTACGATATGCTGATGGCGGAGGAACTGGACAGCAAGGTAATCGACACCGGCGGCATAGACGGGCAGCTGAGCCTGATGGAGGACGACTTTTTCCGGAAATATGAACAGAAGATCCATCTCCTTACAGAGAAGTTCATGCCTCTTAAGGAGGAGGACAGTCAGAACAGGGAAAAGCACCGCCAGGAGATGGAGAAATTCGCCGACTACCGCAATTATCTCACTTTCAGTATGTACGAGCAGGTGATCGACGAAAACGGAATGGAAAAGAAGAACTATGTAGACGATATGGCGGGGGTGGATTCCGGAGGAGAGGGGCAGAACCCGAAATATGTTGCCCTTCTGGCGGGATTTGCCATGCTGTATATGCAGCAGACAAACCGGGATTCCAAGATCCGTCTCGTGCTCCTTGACGAGGCGTTTTCCAAGATGGACAAAGAGCGAAGCGAGGTCTGCCTGCGGTATGCGCGGGAGCTGGAGCTCCAGCTTATCGTCTGCGTGCCGGACGAGCGTCTCCAGTCACTGATCCGGAACGTGGACAGTGTGTACGGATTCCGGCGGTTTAAGAATCAGGTCAGTATGATGCATATTGATAAGGGACATTATCTGGAGATGATAGAGGGAGATGATGAGGATGAGTCGCCTGACGGAGTATCTGATACAGACAGCTGACGGGCCGGCTTACCGCTCGGGAAATCTGGACGGGATGCGCCATCCCGCTGTGGACGGGAAAATGATTCAGGCGGTCGGCGGTCTTCGAAAGCTGCTGGAGGAAGCAGGTGAACTGGAGAAAGCGGGACTGATCAGGACGGAACGGAAAAATCTGGGCGCAGATATCGTGCGTATCCATTATCCGGTCAGCGTGATACCGGAACTCTGCAGACGTGCAGGGGTGGAAGATCCAAGAGTCAGACAGCTTCGGTGGATCCGGGCTGCGGGAAAGTGGGCGCACGAAGCAAAAGGCACTTTCCTTGAGCCATATTACGGAACACTGATGGAGCGGCTGGAGTCCGGGCAGGAGGTAAAGAAGCCGGATATGGAAGACGAGGACTTCTTTCTCTGTCTGAATCGGGTGTCGGCAATTGACACTCCGGTCTGGAGAAGGCAGTTCAGCAGTGAGGTGCTGCACGATTCCAAATTGTTTGAGAAGAAATATCAGGATAAAGTCGTGACCGTACTGGAGAAGTATTCGCCCCTGAGTGAAGAAGGAATGACGGCGGATGACATCCTGCGAGTGCACGGAATCAAGACGTACTCGCAGACACTGGAATGGAAAGGACCGCTGGTCTACCGGATTGGAGGGGGAAATCCGATCGACAGTTCTGTGAATATCTTCGGAACCGTGATCAATGCACAGACGCTGGAACAGGCAGTGCCGGCAGCGGCTCCGGGAATCCGGCGGATCATGCTTATTGAGAACAAGGCGAATTATGAATCTATGGACTTCCGGACAGGTACACTCTACATATACTGCCACGGGTTCTTTTCCCCGAAAGAACTGAAGTTTCTCAGCATATTGACAGAGATTGCGGATGAAAATACAGAATATCTGCACTGGGGCGACATGGATCTGGGCGGTATCAGGATTTTCCTGTATAATCAGCGGAAGCTGTTCCCGGCATTGAAGCCGTACCGGATGGATGCAGCCGACTATGAAGCCGCAGTGGCAGGCGGAGCGGGGATCCCTTTGAAAAAAGAAAAGAAGGATAAACTTCAGAAGCTGGATGCGGGAGATCTGGAAAGTCTTAAGACCTGCATTCTGGAAAATGGGATGGAAATCGAACAGGAGAGCCTGATATCAAGAGGGAATCCCTGAAATAGCAGAAATTATTTGGACAAATCATTCGAAAAAATAAAGAAAGTACTTGACAAAATCGAGGTTGGGTGTTAATGTAATACAGCAACTGCCGAAGACAGTAGGTGCTGTAAAGCGTAAGGGTTAAAACGCCTACCGAGGAGAGTCGGATTTATTACGAGAGTATGAATTTACAAACCTCTGTGTCTTTGCGGCGCAGAGGTTTTTACTTTGGCAGTACACGCAAAATATATAAGGAGGTGTACCAGAAGTGGCAAAAGTTGAATTAAAACAGCCGATCGTTGAGGCAATCGCAGAAGAGATCAAAGACGCTCAGTCAGTTGTGCTTGTTGATTACCGCGGACTTACAGTAGCTCAGGATACAGAGCTTCGTAAACAGCTCAGAGAAGCTGGCGTGGTATACAAGGTATACAAGAACACAATGATGAAGAGAGCTTTTGAAGGAACTCCGTGTGAAGGCCTTGAGAGCTGTCTGGAAGGACCGAGCGCTATCGCGGTATCCAAGGATGATGCGACAGCACCGGCAAGAATCCTGTGCAAGTTTGCGAAGGATGCGCCGGCACTGGAACTCAAAGGCGGAGTCGTAGAAGGAAATGTCTATGACGTAGCAGGCCTGACAGAGCTGTCCAAGATCCCGTCAAGAGAAGAACTTCTCTCCAGACTGCTTGGAAGTATGCAGTCACCGATTGCAAACTTTGCTCGTGTTATTAAGCAGATCGCTGAAAAGGGCGGCGCAGACGCTGCAGAGGCAGCAGCACCGGCTGAGGAAACAGCAGAGGCACCGGCAGCTGAGGCACCGGCAGCAGAAGAGTAGGAATAGTCCGCTTTTCACATTTGAATTAGAAAATATTTAAAAACAAGAATAAGAAAATGGAGGATATCAAAAATGGCTAAATTGACAACAGCTGAAATGATCGATGCGATCAAAGAGTTATCAGTATTAGAGTTAAACGAGCTTGTTAAAGCTTGTGAAGAAGAGTTCGGCGTATCTGCAGCAGCAGGCGTTGTAGTTGCAGCAGCAGGCGGAGACGCAGCAGGCGCAGCAGAAGAGAAAGATGAGTTTGATGTAGAGCTTGTATCTGCAGGCGCTTCCAAGGTTAAAGTTATCAAGGCTGTTCGTGAGATCACAGGTCTTGGACTGAAAGAGGCTAAAGAGCTCGTAGACAACGCTCCGAAGGTAGTAAAAGAGGCTGTTTCCAAGGCAGAGGCTGAGGAGATCAAGGCTAAACTTGAGGAGCAGGGCGCTGAGGTTAACCTGAAATAATCACTCTGAAAATTTTTCGGACACAGCTGTCCGGGGTGAGCGGAATATGCGGGGCTGCGGAAGTGATAAGACTTCTGCCGCCCCGTATATTATTAAGAAAAGGGGCGTATGATACCACATATGCCGAAAAATGTCAAGAAAAAAAGAAAAATAGATGTTGACAATGAAAAGAGCTTTGTGATATAGTAAAAAATGCACTATTATGGAAAGGTATGCCATATAAGACGCAAAAATGCTGTCACAGGGCTCTTTTCATATTTGTATAGATTAACAAGAGGAGTGAAACGTCAATGGAGAAAAACAGGATCCGTCCCATTAAAACCGGAAACAGCTTCCGCATGAGCTATTCCAGGCAGAAGGAAGTATTAGAGATGCCCAATCTCATTGAGGTTCAGAAAGATTCCTATCAGTGGTTTCTGGATGAAGGTCTCAAAGAGGTGTTCGACGATATTTCCCCAATCTCAGATTTCAGTGGACATTTGAGTCTGGAATTTGTGGATTTCACACTCTGCGAAGATGATGTGAAGTACACGATCGACGAATGTAAAGAACGCGATGCTACTTATGCGGCACCCTTAAAAGTGAGGGTAAGACTCCACAATAAAGAGACTGATGAGATCAATGAGCATGAGATCTTCATGGGAGATCTTCCG